>NZ_JBVCWP010000304.1:0-4350 GCF_057460485.1 Boseongicola sp. | reverse complement strand
GCGGATATGGCCTACACGCGCAACGAGCGCAGGCGTGCGTAGACAGCCAGCCACATAGCCCAAAGCCCATCCAGTTCCTAGGAGACCGAGCGAGGCAGCCGTAAAGCCTTCCGACTCGCCCCTGATGGGCAGGATCAGCCCATTGATGCCTCCAGCGAACAAAAGAAACGCGGAACCCATCAAAAGAGCCGTAAGCGGGAACAGACCTTTTACCATGCACACATCGTAAGTTCCGACCGGCTGATTGGAAAGCCACATCTGATTAAGCCGGGCGTCACTGAGCAACTAAAGTCCCTCAAGCCTGCGCTGGCGATTGCAGGAAAGAAGGTCAAATAGCGCCTTCAGATCGGACATTGGGTCGCCCAACTTCCAAAAGCGAGTATTGCAAAAATATAGTTCAGCGACCTATTGTAGCGACCTTTAAAGATCACCACCTTTCACTCATTGGCACTCAGGTGTGGCAAGTGCCAATGAGTCTCTAAGCATGCCACCCCTACCCGGAAATCTTCAAAAGGAGCATTTCCATGTCGTTTACCCCCTTCCATGACCGTGTCTTGGTGCGTCGCATTGAAGGCGACGAAAAGACATCAGGCGGCCTCATCATCCCTGAAACCGCCAAAGAAAAACCGCAGGAAGGCGAAGTAGTTTCAGTCGGTGCGGGCGCAAAGGACGAGGCCGGTGCGCGTATTGCCATGGACGTCAAAGCTGGCGATAAGATTCTCTTCGGCAAATGGTCCGGCACTGAAATCAAGATCGACAGTGAAGAACTGATGATCATGAAGGAGAGCGACATTCTTGGCATTATGGCCTGAACGACGCTACCCCTTTCACATAGTTTTCATTTAGGAATACCGACATGTCTGCAAAAGACGTCAAATTCGGCACGGACTCCCGTGACCGCATTCTCAAGGGCATCAATACTCTCGCAAACGCCGTAAAGGTCACGCTTGGCCCCAAGGGCCGCAATGTGATCCTTGACAAATCCTATGGCTCACCGCGCATCACCAAAGATGGCGTCACAGTCGCCAAAGAAATCGAACTTTCGGACCACTTTGAGAACATGGGTGCGCAACTGGTCCGCGAGGTCGCATCGCGCACCAATGATGAGGCAGGTGACGGCACAACCACGGCAACAGTTTTAGCGCAGGCCATTGTCAAAGAAGGCATGAAAGCGGTTGCTGCAGGGATGAACCCGATGGATCTTAAGCGCGGGATCGACAAGGCCGTCGCAGCCGTCATAACTGAAGTCAAAGCGATGTCCCGCCCCGTGGGTGACACGGCTGAGATCGCCAAAGTTGGCACCATCTCTGCCAACGGCGAGACGGCAATTGGGCAACAGATCGCAGACGCGATGGCCAAGGTCGGCAATGAAGGCGTTATTACCGTCGAAGAGAACAAAGGCCTGGAAACAGAGACCGAAGTGGTCAAAGGCATGCAGTTTGATCGCGGGTATCTCAGCCCATATTTCATCACCGACACCGCAAAAATGACGGTTGACTTGGAAGATTGCGTTGTTCTTCTACACGAGAAAAAACTGTCATCCTTGGCACCTATGGTGCCGCTGCTTGAGGCTGTCATTCAGGCGAACAAACAGCTTTTGGTGATCGCCGAGGACATTGATGGCGAAGCGCTTGCCACGCTTGTAGTGAACAAGCTTCGCGGTGGTTTGAAAGTAGCGGCTGTTAAGGCACCCGGTTTCGGTGATCGTCGCAAGGCAATGCTGGAAGACCTTGCCATCCTGACGGGAGGACAGGTGATTTCTGCCGAATTGGGCATCAAGCTGGAAACTGTCACAATGGACATGCTTGGAGATGCCAAGAAAGTCACGATCACCAAAGATACCACAACCGTCATTGACGGGGCGGGTGACAAGGCCGCCATCGCTGGACGCGTTACTCAGATCCGCGCGCAAATCGAAGAAACGACCTCCGACTACGACAAGGAAAAGCTGCAGGAACGCCTCGCGAAACTCGCGGGTGGTGTTGCAGTAATCAAAGTCGGCGGAGCGACAGAGATCGAAGTGAAAGAGCGTAAAGACAGGGTTGATGACGCCTTGAATGCGACACGGGCCGCTGTTGAAGAAGGCGTTGTGCCAGGCGGTGGTGTGGCACTGGTGCATGCGGGTAAAATTCTGAGCGGTCTCAAAGGCGACAATGCGGATCAGCTGGCTGGTATTGGCATCATTCGCAAGGCACTTCAGGCACCCCTGCGCCAGATCGCGGAAAATGCAGGTGTTGATGGGTCGGTCGTTGCTGGGAAGATCGTTGAAAACACCAACAAGGCGTTTGGCTATGATGCGCAGCTGGAAGAATACGGAGACATGTTGAAAGCCGGCGTCATCGATCCGACTAAAGTCGTCCGGATTGCTCTTGAATATGCCGCATCGGTTGCAGGACTTTTGATCACAACCGAGGCGATGGTTGCCGACAAACCCGCAAAATCAGGCGGTCACGGTATGCCCGATATGGAGAGCATGAGTGGCATGGGCGGTATGATGTAAACGACAGATCGAAAACGGCCTGCAGACGTTTGAACTGCGGGCCGTATCTATTCTTTAACGCTGACTGAAGTGGCGTTGATCTCTGGAACTTTCAATGAAGCGATGGGAGGTTTGACTGCCCGGACAGCTGCGGCGCCAGAATGCATACCCATCGCTTCCCTATGGTTTTTCTAGGACTTCGCTTGGTCTCTAGAAATCTTCATCGGTGGCTCCCGGGATGTTGAGCCATTCCTCGCCCGGGGTCAGAATTCACCGAAGCCCGGACGATCGCTGTTTGAGATGCTGGCTAGGCACGGTACCGTGCCCACCGATGCAACAAGGCGATACTTGCCGCGGGTGAGCGGTATCCTTGGCATCAGCAGAACAACTATTTATCACAAGCTCGGACCATTAGATCGCTAGCAAGTCAGGCATCTTCACGCAGGGTTTTCATGCGCTCCCGGTACTCTTCGGGCTCAATCTCGCCTTTCGCGAGCCTGTCCTGCAAAATCTGCTCGGCTGAACCGCTGCGTTGGCCCCGTCCAGTGCTTCCATTGTCGCGATCGATGAACCACTTAACGGCCAAAATCGTGATCACGATCAAAGCGCCCCAGAAGAGCAGCATGAAGAGCCCTCCGAAGAAACTGTGGCCGTAACCGCCACCCCACATATGGCCGTAGTAATCTCGGCCATCTCCCGGCGAGGCATATACGGGCAGACAGGCAACGAGAGCCGTTGTGGTGAATGCTAAGAGTTTCATTGCAGGCTTCCTTTTGTCTTGTGAAGTGCGGTCCACCGGGCGCTCGATACCAAAAGCGGTCATCCGATCACCGTGTTACATAGTAAGAAGGCTCGGTGCTCGGTTTGCAAGACAACTCACACATTCGTATGCCAAGTCGCAGCGCGGCAGAAATAACCTAAGCGCCAAGCCTGTTGATGAAACGAACCGTCGCCCCAGCAACTGATGCGGCGAGATGGGCTTGTCACCTTCCAGAAGGGACGCGTGACTATCGACGATTTCGAGGAGCTAAAGGCGTTCGCTGGGTTTGACATCGACTATCTGGATCATGACGGACCCTGTTGAGGTGAATGAAAGCTAAATTTGCTCGCGCGTTCCAATTTCTTACAAGGCAATACCTGATAGCAAGACCAAGTTGGCGGAACGCGCGTGATTCTTTTTCGTCAAGATTGAACGTTAATCGGCCTGGGGGGCCGTCTCTGTTGGCGCGGGGGTCGGCGCGGCTTCGGCTGGTGCAGCTTCGGTTGGTGCTGGCTCTGCCGGGGTGCCGCTCGTTTCAACATTGATCGACACATTGCCACCCGCTGGCTGAGACGCATCCGATGTCGGCAGACCCCCGTTACCCATCACAAGATAGCCAACGATTGCAACCACAACCACAATGCCACCCAACAGAAACCACATGGTCCCGTTTCCGCCAGAGGAATTGGTTTCGGTTCGATTGATTATTGTGTGTGTGCCCGTTGGTGTTTTTTCGGTTCGTATTTCGTCCATGGTCATGGTCCTCCTGAAGTCATGTATTATCAAGGGCCCTCATGGCCCTCGATGATCCTGAGAATGGGAAATCGGGCTACTCTCTGAAGCACGACGCAAATCCCTGTGCTGGCGGTCATAGAAGTGTCTGTCGGTCGCCAAACTGATCCAGATTGGTATTGGCACCGAGTTTCCACTTTAGAGGTGCCACGGGTCGTCATCGCAGATGAAAGCAACCGAACTTGCCTTGGAGTGGACTTGCCGAGCTTTAGTGGAGAACGTTTAGCTCACTTCCCTTGCCTTTCGCTCGAAGGCGATGGGGCTCCGGAAGGGCCTTCCGAAGTTGAGGCGAACGGGCGGCGACGGTGGGTCCGCCGCG
>NZ_JBVCWP010000303.1:0-4378 GCF_057460485.1 Boseongicola sp. | reverse complement strand
TAAAGGGATATGGTGGAGTTGCGGAAGCTTGCGAGCCACTTGAACCGCTTCTCACGAGAGCACGAATAGATGGAAATCAAATAGCTGCGGCAGGCCAAATTATTGCCATACCACGAAAGCCAACAATGTCCGGTATGCGGACAAGGCCGACGTTCCTCAGCAGCTTAAGTTGATTTGCAAACTAATCTTCTGCGTGCTTGGATTCGCCCTGAACAGTTTAAATAAAAATGCCGAGGGAAATCGCGGCAGAAAGGTCGTCTCAATGCCAATTGTTCGTGTCACCATGCTCGCCGGTCGCAGCCGAGAGCAAAAGTCCGCTCTGGCCAAAGACATTACCCATGCGCTTGTGCATCGATGCGGCGCAGATGCGGCATATGTAAATATTCTCTTCGAGGATGTTGAACTTGACCATTGGATTGCCGGTAGCGACGCAATAGCCCAATCCGAGGGTAATGAAGGCCAATCATAGCTGTTTCCCCGTCCAAGGCTTAAAGCGAGCATCTGATTGGTCCCAGTCACAGTCAGACCCTTAGGTCTGCAGTGGGGAATGAACGACTGCTTAGCAGACTATGCAGACGCTGCAAACCGGCCAAGATTCCAGAAGTAGCGCTAGCTAGGGGTGCTTTCGCGGGGCACCCAAATCGCTGCATTTCGCATATGCTGTCAGGACTGTGGAGCCAATTCTGTATTTGTGTTAAGCTGTAAATTGGGCAGTGACGAGCAATCTCTCATGGTCCGTGAAGCAGGAAAATGCTCGATATGAATTTCTTATCTAGCGATGGCGTTGATCTCTACTATCGGCTCGATGGTGAAGGGCCGCCATTGTTGATGTTGAGCGGCATATGGAGCGACACGACGACTTGGAACGCGCAGGTAAGAGCTTTCGCCGAACATTATACCTGCATACGCTTCGATCACCGGGGCATCGGCCAATCCGAGAAATGGGTTGGCGAGTACAGCTACGAACTGCACGCCCGGGATGTAAAAGAGCTACTGGATCATCTTGGGCTCAAAGATGTCCCGATCCTAGGCGTTTGTCATGGTGGCATGGCTGCCGTCACGCTAGCGATGACCTATCCGGGTTATACCGGAGCTCTTTGCATCAACGCGACGCAGCTATTGAGGTCCCAGAGGTTGATGCAGACTTATATCGGCTGGAAGCGGATCTTGGAGACGTCCGATTTTGAGACTCTCTACACGGCGATATTACCCTCGGTCATGTCAGAACACTGGCTTGACCAGAACCGAGACCGGCTTCCTGCATTGCTTGAGAAAATAGAAGAACGGATTGAGCCCAGGGCAGCGCTAAAGATGGTCGAAGCGCTCATCGCCTACGCCGCCACCGGTTTCGAGCGGGCGAAGATTGCGTCGGTCGATGTTCCGGCTCTGATCATGTCTGGTAGCGAGGATATGTTCATCCCACCCCAACTCATTTGGGCGGAAAGTCGATACTGGCCGAACGCCGCTTACCATCTTTTCGAAGGCTCCGGGCACTTTCCACAACGAGAGATGTCGAAGGTCTACAATGCCGTAATTCTCGACTACCTCCAGAGTATCACGACTAAAAAAATGATTTGAAAGTCCGCTTTGTCCGGTGGCCTCAACGGGTCGACGCAACACTTTAATCTTTTGGAAGAGATGGAGTGTTGAGCATGAAGTATCGTCGCAGGATTTACTATTCGGCTGAGCAGCGGGCTGAGATTTGGGATCGCTGGCAGCGTGGAGAGTCGATGAGCTCGATTGGTCGGGTGTTTGACCGGCAATCATCGTCGGTCTTTTCGGTGATCTCGCCGACCGGCGGCATCCGCCCACCAGATCGCAAACGCGGCAGCCGCGCCTTGAGCCTTTCTGAGCGCGAGGAGATATCGCGGCGGCTCAGCATCAAATGCTCACTTCGCATGATAGCCCACCAATTAGGACGCGCGCCCTCAACCATCAGCCGCGAGGTTCAGCGCAACGGTGGGCCTGCTGGATATCGTGCGGCGGCCTCAGATCAGGCGGCATGGGGTCGCGCACTGCGTCCCAAGCTGTGCAAGCTGGCTTGCCACCCGTCTTTGAGCCTCGCAGTATCAGCAAAGCTGCGGCGCAAGTGGTCGCCCGAGCAGATTGCAGGCTGGCTCAAGCGTGCGTTCCCAGGAGAGGCGCAGAAACAAGTGTCACACGAGACGATATACAGAAGTCTTTATATACAGGCACGCGGCGTCCTGAAAAAGGAGCTGCTGGAGCATCTGCGCGCCAAGCGAACGGTGCGCCGCTCCAAGCACGCCAGCCTAAAGCGCAATGGGTTGGGGCAGATCAAAAACGCCGTATCGATCAGTCAAAGGCCCGCGTCCGTGGAAGACAGAGCGGTGCCGGGGCACTGGGAAGGCGATCTGATCGGAGGGTCCAGGAACAGTTATATTGCGACCCTGGTGGAACGCCATTCGCGGTATGTGATGCTGATCAAAGTCGCCAACAAGGACACCGAAAGCGTCATCTCCGGGCCGATCAAATCGGCACAGAGATTGCCACGCGAACTCTACAAATCCCTGACATGGGATCGCGGTAAAGAGCTGGCAGATCACCCGCGCCTGACCATGGCGACCGATGTCGACGTCTACTTTTGCGACCCACAATCCCCGTGGCAGCGCGGATCAAACGAAAACACTAACCGGCTGTTGAGACAGTATTTGCCGCGCGGAACTGATTTATCTGTCCATTCTCAAGCCAAACTTAGCGCCATCGCCAGACAGTTGAACGAACGGCCTCGCAAGACCTTGCAATACCAGACCCCAGCTGAGAAGTTCGCCGAGTGTGTTGCGTCGATCGGTTGAGTCCACAGGACAAACCTGGCTTTCGCCGCAACTATCCCAATGTCAGCTTCCCTACAAAATGAGGCTTGCGGCAGATGGATGAGGTGTCAGAGGTTTGCCAAACGGATTCAAGTAGCCGCCGACCCGGAAGTTGCTCTGACCAAAGTCAATTCGTAGGCCTAAACGGTACAAGCAGCCACGCCACCCGCACTTTCTACCTTGATTCAAGTCATTGCGGTCAGGACCGGCGTAACAGTATGGTCAACATGCTGGATCAACGCGGAGGCTTTGGCGCTTATGGTGCACGAAAAGGAGCGATTGCATTTCGTGCAAGGGCTCAGGGTATTTCTCATCGGCCTCGTCGTCGCGCACCACGCCGGCCAGCCGTATGGGCCCACGGGCGGCGAGTGGCCGGTCGACGAACAGCGAACTGCTGTTGCTGTTCTTTGCGGTCAATGCTGCCTTCTTCATGGGGTTCTTCTTTCTGATCTCGGGCTATTTCATTGAGGGCAGTTACGACCGGAAGGGCGCTAGGGCGTTTCTCTCCGGGCGCCTTCTCCGACTCGGCCTGCCACTCGTGGTCCTCGTGATCTTCCTCAACGGCAGCTTTGGCTATGCGACGACCGACACCCCGCGAGGCTATTTTGGCTTCCTCCTTCTCGATTATGTGGGCGGCGGAAACCTGGAATTTGGCCCCCTCTGGTTCATCGAACACCTGCTGGTCTACGCCCTGCTTTATACGCTTGTGCGGCTCTTGGTCCCGGCACGCTCGCCGCGCACCGAACCAGGCCCGCCGGGACATCTGGCGATATTGGCCTACACGATTACGCTCGCCGGTGTGACGGTTCTGGTCCGCCAAACCTGGCCAATCGACGAATGGCGGCTCTTGTTCGGCGTGTTCCTTCTGGAGCCGGCGCACCTGCCGCAATATGCAAGCCTGTTCCTGATTGGGATCCTGGCCGGTCGGGGACGTTGGTTCGAGCAGATCGAAAAACGAATAGCCTACACTTGGTTCTGGATCGGGATCGGCGCCTTCGCCGCTGCAGGTGTTTTGATCGCCACTGATGCCGAAACGCCGGCTTGGCTGACGCCCATGGATGTCTGGGCGGTGCTCGAAGCGTTCGTCTGCGTCGGTATGATCCTTGGCCTACTCGCCTTCTTCCACGCCCACGTGGACCAAGCGGGTCCTCTGCAAAGGCGTCTCTCGGGCAACGCCTATGGCGTCTACCTCATCCATGTCTATGTTGTGATCGGGCTTCAGGCCGCGCTTCTCGGGGTGGCGTGGCCAGCGCTCGCGAAGTTCGTCTTCGTCACGGTCTCGGGGATTGCGCTCTCACTGCTGATCGTCGACACGCTGCGGCGCCTCGCCTGGGTGCGGGCCGTCGTCTGAGCGGGTTAACCCGGACGCTGCCCAACCGGTGCGCACCGGTCAATTGTTCGGCGGAAGCTGACATTCACTGCGAAAGATCGAGTTGGCAACTTGGGCTCATAGCGGACCTTGATTGGGGGGGGCTGGAGCCAATGTCTGCTCTGCGGACAGAGTAGACACTCAGCTCCGCCAACCCGATAGTCAATTTTGATCTAAG
>NZ_JBVCWP010000302.1:0-4386 GCF_057460485.1 Boseongicola sp. | reverse complement strand
GTTATTAATGCTTGGTGGTTATGGAAATCTAAGGGAGCTAGAAAGGTTCTTGAATTTTTCTTAAAACTGTTTGGTGTTAGTGAGTGTTTGGTTATGAGTGAGATTTCTATATACCTTCCGTACGTCCTTTTTTCTGCGCCGTTCATCGTGGCTGCGATCGTATTGATCAAAGCTCGTTTGGATGCACGGCGTGCAGAGCACACCGCTGACTACGAGCGTTTTATCTGGCCCGAACAGCCGGAAGAGCCTGAAGCGGACGAGCGTCCTATTCAGCGTAGATACGTTTCTTACAGCACTTAAAAAGCAGGGCCCGCTGACGGTCAGCCCGCGCTTTTGCGCCGTGCTGTCCTGACAGCCGTCGGAGTATTGTTCCGTGCGGACGCGGGCCCTCAATTTTTCAGCGGGGGCTGATCAGAGGGATGACGTCATGGAATTGCTAACAATCGCCGGAATTATACTTACGGCTTCAATACTTGAGTCGCTTTTTGGAGTGGTCTTTGGGCGTCGGAGACCAAAAGAGGTCACAGAGGCGCCTCTCGATAATCTGACTGAGCGGCGCTACTCGCGGCTTGGGTCGGAATACGAGACGCCGGGCGCAGATCAGGCGGTGTGAGCGCCATCCGCAAGTGATTTGACGAAAGCGAGCACGTCGGCCGGGCTTAGGCCGTTTGCGATCTTCTCGACAATGGCCGAGCCAACAACAACACCGTCCGCGACGCGGGCGATATCAGCGGCATCTTCGGGCGTCTTGATCCCAAATCCGACAATGATCGGCAGATCGGTCGCGGATTTGATGCGTGCGACTTCGGGACCGACGTCTGTTGCGACAGCGCTTGCGGCGCCAGTGATCCCGGTAATCGAGACGTAGTAGACGAAGCCGGAGGTGTTTTGCAGCACGGTCGGCAGGCGTTTGTCGTCCGTGGTGGGTGTGGCAAGCCGGATGAAGTTCAGGCCCGCCTGTTGCGCCGGAATGCAAAGTTCGGCGTCTTCCTCGGGCGGCAAGTCTACCACAATAAGGCCGTCGATTCCGGCGGCTTTGGCGTCTTCTAGAAAAGTATCCGCGCCGCGCGAATAGATCGGGTTGTAGTAGCCCATCAGAACGATCGGTGTGGTGGCGTCTTCCTGGCGGAAAGAGCGCGCCAGATCGAGTGTCTTTTGCAGCGTCATGCCGCCTGCAAGCGCGCGTTGCCCTGCAAGCTGGATGGTCGCGCCGTCGGCCATTGGATCGGTGAAAGGCAGGCCAAGTTCGATGACATCGACGCCCGCGGCGGGCAGGCCGCGCACGATTTCAAGTGATGTGTCGAAGTCGGGGTCGCCTGCCATCACGTATGTGACGAAGGCTTTACGGCCCTGGGCCTTCAATTCAGCGAATTTTGCGTCGATCCGGGTCATTGCAGCGCTCTTTCTTTATCTCGACTTTCGTGTCGCGCAATGCGGCGATGTTTGCAAGTGGGAGGGGAAACTTTCAGACCGCCATGGACATCGTGAGGCGGACTTCCTTGCTCGAAGCCCATAAATTATATCTTTGCGATCCTTCTCCCGCCGTTGTCGATTGCCTTTGCGGGCCGTCCGTTCCTTGGAGTTCTGGTGTTTTTGCTTTGGATTCCGGCGTTGATTTTTTCTGGCGGGTTGACGCATCCGATGTTTATTCTGCTGGCGTGGTTCATCATTTCTCAGGCTGCGACCGCGCGCGCAGAGCGCGATTTGGGTGGCGGCGCTTGCACCTTTGGGGGGCGGGCGGTAGAGCCTTCTCCCAACACGGGCAGGGAGAGCGCCAGATGGGCTTTAAGATGGGAATTGTGGGGCTGCCAAACGTTGGCAAGTCGACATTGTTCAATGCGTTGACGCGGACCGCGGCGGCGCAAGCGGCGAACTTTCCGTTCTGTACGATCGAGCCGAACGTCGGCGAGGTTGCGGTGCCGGACACGCGGCTTGATACGCTTGCCGAGATTGCGAAATCGAAGACGATTATTCCGACGCGCATGACGTTTGTCGATATTGCCGGTTTGGTGAAGGGCGCGTCCAAGGGCGAGGGGCTTGGCAACCAGTTTCTGGCGAACATTCGCGAGGTCGATGCGATTGCGCATGTGCTTCGGTGCTTCGAAGACGGTGATGTGACACATGTTGAGGGCCGTGTTGATCCGGTAGCCGATGCCGAGACGATTGAAACCGAGTTGATGCTGTCCGATCTTGAATCGATCGAGCGGCGTTTACAGAATATCGTGCGCAAAGTGCGTGGCGGCGATAAGGAAGCGGTCCAGCAGGAGCGGCTTTTGAACGAAGCGCGCATTGTGCTTGAGAACGGTCAGCCCGCACGGACGGTTGAGGTGTCTGATGACGATGCCAAAGCCTGGGGCATGCTGCAGCTTTTGACGTCCAAGCCGGTTTTGTTCGTCTGCAACGTGGCGGAGGATGAGGCATCCGAGGGCAACGCTTTGTCCACGCGGGTCGCGGCGATGGCGGCAGAGCAGGGTGCGGCATCGGTGGTAATATCGGCGAAGATTGAGGAAGAGATCAGCCAGCTGGAGCCAGACGAGGCCGAGATGTTTTTGGACGAGCTTGGTTTGTCTGAGGCGGGCTTGGACCGGCTTATTCGAGCAGGTTACGAGCTATTGAAATTGCAGACGTATTTCACAGTGGGTCCGAAAGAAGCGCGCGCATGGACGATCCCTGAGGGCACCAAGGCGCCTCAGGCGGCGGGTGTGATCCATGGTGATTTCGAGAAGGGATTTATCCGGTCCGAGACGATTAGCTTCGACGATTTTGTTGCTTTGGGAGGCGAGCAGCCGTCTAAGGACGCCGGCAAGATGCGGGCTGAAGGCAAGACCTACGTCGTGAAGGACGGGGATGTCTTGCACTTCCTGTTCAGCAAATAGGGTCGGGGATGACGGCGAGGTCGCAGACGATTGGGGCAACCGGTGCACCGTTAGAAAGCGCGTTTTTGCTGCGCGATCAGCTTGCGTCGGGGGAATTATCGGCGGAAGCGTTGGTTGAGAAGTGCATCGCGCGGATTGCATTGCGCGAGGACGATGTGAGGGCCTGGGTTTGGTTTGATGCAGAGGCGGCACGATCTCAGGCGCGCCGACTTGATGCGCATCGCGCGTCTGGCGGACATTTGGGGCCTTTGCATGGTCTTCCGGTTGGTTTGAAAGATGTGATCGATACCGCGGGAATTCCTACACAAAATGGCTGCCCACTTGATAAAGGTCGCGTGCCAGAGCGGGATGCGTTTCTTGTTGAGCGGCTTCGCGCGGCGGGCGCGATCATTATGGGAAAGACCGTGACGACCGAGCTTGCCTATTTTGTCCCCGGCAAGACCCGCAACCCGCATGATTTGGGGCATACGCCGGGCGGCTCGTCGTCTGGGTCTGCCGCAGCGGTTGCAGATGGTATGGTGCCTTTGGCTGTGGGCACGCAGACGGGAGGGTCTGTCGTTCGGCCCGCGTCTTTTTGCGGTGTGACAGGGTATAAACCGACGTTCGGGGCGATCCCCCGGCGCGGGGTGTTGAACCAATCGCAGACGCTGGACACGTTGGGCGTTTTTGCAGCTGATCCGTTGAGTGCAGCAATGGCTGCCGAGGTGCTGTTTGGTCATGATCCTGCGGATTCCGCTTCAAGTGATGCTGGGGCGCCGGTCTTGCTGAACGGCGCGCAGGCGGTTTTAAACCACGCTCCGCGGTTTGCCATTCTGCGCCCACCGGCATGGGATCGGGTAGAGCCGGAGTATCGTGAGGCTCTAGCGGCGTTTTATGCGCGTTTGGGTGCGGTGGGTGTTGATGTTGGTTTGCCTGCGGTCTTTGAGACAGCTGAACTACAACGCCGTGTCGTCAACTTTGCCGAAATGGCGCATAATTTTCGGGGCTACGTTGACCGGGATGTGACCGCGCTTGGGGTGGCGACGCAAGCGGCGATTGAGGAGGGCAAGAGCGTATCGGCGTGTGAGTATCTGGCAGCTGTGGATTGTCGGGGTGCGCTTAACGTGGCGTTGGACGAGGTCTTTGCGGCGGCGGATGCCATTTTGTGTCCGGCTGCTTTGGGCGTTGCACCGGACGGGCTTTCGTCTACCGGGGATTCCGTGATGAACGGGCTTTGGACCATGGCTGGCACGCCCGCGATCACGCTGCCTCTTTTGACATCGAAAGCAGGGCTACCGCTTGGGGTGCAGGTCGTCGGGCGCTTTGGCGATGACGCCGGGTTGTTGCGGGTAGCGCACTGGCTTTATGCGCAAATGGCGTGATCAAGCGTTGGGGTCGCGCGCGATTGCGTCATGACCTGAGGAAATAGTGAAATCCGTTCAATTCCTACTTGTTTCTGCGGGGGCGAACCTGCTAGAGCCGTCAGCGGAGATGTGGCCGAGTGGTCGAAGGCGCTCCCCTGCTAAGGGAG
>NZ_JBVCWP010000301.1:0-4404 GCF_057460485.1 Boseongicola sp. | reverse complement strand
GGGCGCCGATGAGACCGGCGAATGCCGGCCAGGCGCCGCCCGCGAGGTCCGACACGGCGTTTGCTAGCTCGATAGGCATACTTTCAAGGCCGGCACCGTTGACGTTTGAGGCGATGAAAACTCGCACGGCCGGGACCGCAAAGCCGAGAGCGATGCTCACGCTCAGCATGGTGACAGCAGTTTGCCTCCAGGCTGCCACGTACTGGCTCATCGACATGCGATAAATGCCCCAAGCAGCGAGTGTGGCCAGGATCAAAACAAAGCCGGGGAGGTAGAGCCAATGAATTTTGGCGGAAACGCCTTTCTCACCAAACCAATCCCAGAGCAACTGGAAGCTAGAGGTCACGGGTGCGCTGACGAGCCACTCCTTAAATGGCAATAAGTCCAAGCGGGTGATCACTAGGAGTGCTGCAACGATAATGTAGGGCGACCAGGCGGCGACCATGCTGATGTGGGCTCTGGCCTCTTCTTGATCGAAGTCTCTCTCCTGGTCGAGACCTAGCCACTCAGGCTCCCACTCGCTTTTCGGCGGGAAGTCCCAGGTTTGCTTGGGCATCAGGAAGCCGGCGCGGGCTGCGGGGATCACTATGGTCAGCGCGATCAGTCCGCCGAGGAGGGACGGGAACTCGGGACCGATCAGATAGGCCACTACGAGGTAGGGGAGGATGAAGGCGAGCGCTGCGAAAATCGCGAACGGCCATACCTCGAGCCCCCTCTTGAGCGAGCGCTCTTTGCCGAAGAACTTTGTCAGGCATGCACAGATGATGAGAGGGATCAGGATCCCGGCCATCGCGTGGAAGGTTGCGGCAGTGCTGCCTATGACCTTCAGATAGCTAAGGGGGATGACCCCCACCTCGACGAGTTCATGACCGTTCTCAGTCAGGAAGGTGTCCACCATAGGCGAGCCAGCCAGGCCAGTCTTGATGCCCACCATAATGGGCGTACCCACCGCGCCGAAGGTCACCGGAGTGGATTGAATGATGAGGGTGACCATGACGGCGGCAAAAGCCGGGAAGCCCATGACGACGAGCAGCGGAGCAGCAATGGCGGCCGGTGTGCCGAAGCCCGAGGCTCCTTCAATGAAGCTACCGAACACCCAGGCGATGATGATGGCCTGGATCCGGCGGTCGGGGCTGATGCCCCGGAAGCCCTCTCGTATCGTGTTGACGGCGCCGCTATAGCGGATGGTGTTCAGCAGCAAGATTGCGCCGAACACGATGTACAGTAGTGTAAAGGCGATAACGACACCCTGAGCAGTAGCGGCAAAGAAGCGATTTGCGGTCATGTCCCAGTAGGTAAGGGCCACGATCCCTGTGATGACCCACGAAAGTGGCATGACCCAAGTGGCAGGCCAGCGGAACACGACCAGCAGCAAGGCGATTGCCAAGATGGGGGTCAGCGCGAGCAATGCTGCCATTGGAGTGTCCGTCGTCAGATAAATTGGGACTGTTTGTGGTTTGAGCTAACGGAGTATCTGGCTTATCTGGTTGTTGATGTTAGGTGGCACATTTGCGGTGTAGCAAGCGCCTTTTGTCGAATGTCTTTCGTTTGATCCTTTCTCTTTCCAGCAAGATGGTTTGGCCTCGTCCGGGGGCATTGTCAGACAAACCTGAGCGGGAGTGACGAACGGTGTTGATATGAGGTGTTCAGGCCACCAGCTGACGCCACTCGGCCAGGGCGGCAGAACGGTTTTGTTTGAAGATGTCGCGGTTGTTGAGGTGACGGTCGAGGTTGAAGTGATTGTAAATTGAGGCATGGGCTGCGGCAAACTTTTGGAGAGTTTGCAGGCACCTGAACTTCGCCATCGCTCGTTCTCGTCGTCGGAACGGCTGGTGTGAATTCTCAGCTCGGTTGTTCAGCCAGCGACCGCACTCCTGATCGGCAGCATTGCCGATTATTCTCATCGCAGCTCGGTACGACCGAAGTCGGTCGGTTACAATTGATCGCGGTTGGCCATAACGTTTCATCATCCTCTTGAGAAACTTCAGTGCAGCCCTACGATCCCGGCGCTTCATCACAAAGACCTCAAGCACTTCGCCTTCGTGATCTACCGCACGCCAAAGATAATGTGTCTCTCCATTGATCCTGACGAACATCTCGTCCAGGTGCCAGCGCCAGTGCGAATACGAACTATGGTGAAGGCGTCGTTTCCTGATCTCGTTGGCGAACATCGGACCGAAGCGATTCCACCAGAACCGCACTGTCTCGTGACAGATGTCGAGGCCCCTCTCGAATAGAATATCCTCGACCTGTCGCAGCGACAGCGGATAGCGGACGTACATCATCACCACGAGGCGGATTACCTCGGGCGAGCTGTTGAAATAACGGAAGGGATTGCGCATCACTGAAGGCTAGGAATGCCCCCTGCTCGGCTCAAGCAAATTTACTCTGACAATGCCCCGATGACCAAAAACGCAGATGCGGCTAACAAACGAGCGCGTTTCATGAAGCGGGAGGAAATCGGGCAATGAGTTGCAGTTTTTTGCCGTCTCGCTCGACCCTCACAGGCAACCACGTGCCCGGTGGTTGGCGGCGGATAATGGCGACCAAGTCGACGCCTCTCGCGAGCCTTACGCCCGCCGCCTCAAGTAGCAGGTCTTGCTTCTGGAGACCGGTAGCGGCAGCGATACTATTTGCCTCAATTCCCTGAACAACCAAACCACGGTCGCTCTCGCTGACCAGTACGCCAAGGCGCGGTCTCTGCCCCTCGTCAGGAGACATTTCTGGCTTTAGTCCGAAGATGGCGTCAGCCACCGTGGGTGTTAGTGCCTCGCATTGATCCCCTGCTGTCCAGGGCAGCAATGACGCCACCTCGCCGATCCCTAAGCTCGCAAGCTGATGAGCGACACCCCAACCTTCCTGCAGATGGCCAATGCCAAGAATAGCAACGACCATGCGGTCTGGATGATTGTTCACCTCATTGGCAATGGCCTCCGCCATAGCGCGGTCCCAAAATGTTTGGCTCCGCACGAAGCTTTGGAATGCGGGCGCCTCGCGCGTGAGTGTCTTTGACGGCGTGTTTTCGTCACGGTTAGCAGCCGGATGTTTCTGAAAGACGTCCCAGAGATAATCGACATAGGCAGAAGATGGCGCTGCCGGCTCGGACACATCCTCGCGTTCGTCAACAGGCACAGATGCCCATCCGCTCTGACCGACCTTTCGCACGAGCGCCTGTTCGACGTTCATGGCCAGCATTGGCAGCTCATTCAGGCGCGCGAGTTCGAAGAGCAGCATATAAAGTTCGGGATCGAAGTTCCATACATTGACCCAGTCGGTCTCCTCAAGAAATTGCCGATCCGTTAGCTGGCCGGCAATCCAACGATCCAGAGCGGGTTGGACGCGACGGGGAAATGCTTCGAACGCAAGGATGATATCTTTCTTGCGTGCACTTAGCGCCGATACCATATGCGCTTGCCATATATGGTGTTCCATCTTGTCATGCACTTCACCTAGAAGAACAACGTTCTTGTTTGTCAGTCGCGAGGCCAAGGTGCTGAGATCAACGGTCTCACCAGTCGCCGGAACAAACCAGCTTCCAGGTTGAAGGCAGTCTTTTCCAATGGCGGCTGAAGAGTTGACCATCAGCAGCGCAAGAAGGATGATTTTTTGGAGTCCCAGTCTCTTCATCTCATAACAGCGGTTGCAAAATGACACGGTGTCCTTTCCGAAAATTCCATCCGGCCTGGATTCGCATCGTAAGGCAGAATCATCGCATCTTTGAGAGCGATGATTTCGATTTTGCCCGCGCTCGGAATATCCCGGCGCCCTGACGGTCCGAAAGTTGCCGCCTATCTCCAACGGCTGCGTGTACCGAAAACCTGATCCGCTCTTCTCGCCTCCCTGCTGTGAAAGATGTTCTCCCTGCTCGGTTGTTTAGGGAGAAGGCAGCCCAATGCCTTGAGATACGGAGAGTTTCAGCAGGGCCGAGGCGGGGCTCTCCCTGCAATTTGGCAGAATCTCCCTGCATTTCCCTTGTGAGTAGGGAGAGAGGGGTTCGCCTCAGACTGTCAGCACAGCCACCTAGTCCCGGGTTTTCCGGCTCTCTGCAGAGGCCCGCCAGACCTCCTCGAAGAAGCCCGGAAATGCGCCACTAGTTAGCGGCGGTTCTGCCTGGACGTAGCAGAGACACAGAAGCTTCCGTCCTAAAGTGACTACTTCTGGCGCGCTTTCTCTACTGGCCAGTTTCGGGGGTCACAGTTTGGGGTGCAGTCGATTGAGCCGCATCGGGATGTCGGCCTTGAGGGGTAGAGCGGACATGCCCACTCCGCTCGCCGATGTCCGTTAAGTGCCAAAAGCAGACATCAGGTGCTTCCGGTTCCGTCAATTTTCCATTACAACGCAGCGCCGAAAGTAAGGTTCTCAGGGAGAAAATCATGCTCTGTGTTCGGGCCCTTGTCGCCACCT
>NZ_JBVCWP010000300.1:0-4435 GCF_057460485.1 Boseongicola sp. | reverse complement strand
CTGCCGCAACCCCGACAATCAGCGAAGAAACGGATACAATACCGTCGTTTGCCCCGAGGACTGCCGCGCGAAGCCAGCCGCTACGATTGATATAGTGCGGCTTACCGGGATGCGCGCTGATGACGTTCATTGTGTGTTCCTGTAAAGGTGTTGGTCTGTAGCATAAGGTGCTGCAGGTGCGAGTGCGATACTACTGTTAACTGTGTGACGTCAGCTCAGCGGACTTCGATGGAATCCTAATAAGGCAGTTTCCAATAACTTGACCCATCGCAAATGAAAGTCTTCCAAACTGCAGCATATATATGAGAAACCGAACTTATGGAGCCTTCTATGGCCTTAAGACTTGCGTGCCTTGCTTGCGGACAGGGCAACCGGATACCTGAAGCGAGACTAGCGTCAGGACCCAAATGCGGAACATGCGGAGCAGACTTAATTCAAGGCAAACCGATCGAAGTGTCCTTCGACGTTCTTGAGAGGGCCGCTCGGATAGATGATATCCCTCTCGTTGTGGACTTCTGGGCGGCATGGTGTGGTCCCTGCCGGATGATGGCTCCGGAGTTCGCCAAGGCTTCTGCGACGCTGAAAGGCAAGGCCCGCTTCGCCAAAGTGGATACCGAGGCCTTTGCGCAAACGGGCCAGCGCTACGGGATCCGTGGGATTCCGCTTATGATTGCCTTTCGTGGTGGGCATGAAGTCAAGCGACAGGCCGGCGCGATGCCTGCGGCGGGTATCATCGATTGGGTAAACGATTTAGCTGGAAAGTGAGCGCAAATGAGTTTGTGCATGCTTGCCCTGAAAGCGGATAAACAAAAAGCTATTTCGAACGACCGCTTTTGGCGGCGAACTCAAGACTGACACCTGCCAGCTTCGATCATTTTTTGGGGCGTAAGCCCAGGCTCTAGAGCGTGTTGCGTTCAATCGGTTTCATATCCTGCTGCTTTGAAGAAATTGTAGTATTTCTCCGCGGTGAAGATGTTGCAGACATGGGCTATACCGATGCCGTCGGTGACGAAAGTTACAACTTGCTGTTGTCGGACCGCCGCGCCGAAACTGTTGCGCTGGCCCTGTCCGAGTATTTCGGAGTGCGGCCTGAAAACATGGTCGTGCAAAGTTATGGGGGAACGCTTTCCACTGGTTCCGGCGCTGGAAGCGGAGCCTCTGAACCGCAGGGTTGCGGTGGGCCAGATTACGGACCTGATCCAGCCGAACTAAGATTTCCGCGCCGCTTGCTGGCACGGCGGCGGATAATGCTGTAACGAGGATAGTCCCTTTGACATCCTCCGAAATACCGTATGATCTATAGTCGGATCACAAGAAAAGTAGCACCAGATAGGGAACCGCAATTGCCGTCAGTAGAGCGTTGAGACCCATCCCGATACCAGCAAATGTACCTGCCGTTTCATTCACCTGGAAAGCGCGGGCCGTTCCAATGCCATGTGAGGCAATGCCGACGGCAAGCCCTCTTGCGCGCCAGTCCCGGATCCCCAGCATGTTTAGCAAAGGAGTTGCGATTATGGCCCCCAAAACACCCGTCACGATGACAACCACAGCTGTCAGAGTTGGTGATCCTCCTATAGACTCCGAGACACCAATTGCGACCGGAGCCGTTACGGATTTTGGCGCCAGAGACAGAAGCACCTCTCCGCGGATACCCATGGCATAGGCGATGCCTAAAACGCTCAGGATCGCGGTGCCAGAGCCGACAACCAGTGCGCAGAGTAAAGGGATGGCTGACTGCCGGACCTTCTCGAAATTCCTGTAAAGTGGCACCGCGAGGGCGACCGTTGCCGGACCAAGCATGAAATGCACAAACTTCGCGCCCTCGAAATAAGTTTGGTAAGGGGTAGCGCTGATCCACAACAAGAAGGCGAGCATAACAACTGCGATCAATACCGGATTAACGTAGGGACGTCCTCCAGAAGTACGAAAGGCAGTGTCTCCAATGACATAGGCGATCAAGGTCAATGTCAGCCATAGAAGCGGTTGCTGCGCAAGATACGTCCAAATTTCAGTCAGATCGGTCATTTTTGCTTGCTCGTCAGGCGATTGACGCGGTCGAATACTAGGGCCGCCACTGCAATCGAGATTGCCGTACTGATAGACAGGGCTATCAAAATGACGAAGCCGTCAGAACCCAGGCGATCGAGGTGACCAGTGATGCCGACGCCTGCGGGTACAAAAAGTAAGGACAAGTGTGAAAGAATGCCCTGCGCTGTCGGTTCGATCGCTTTTGCCGCTCTTGGAACTACTGCCAGAAAACACAGAAAAAATGCCATCCCGATGACGGGACCAGGCAAGTTCAGAGTAAAACTGCGCGCCAGGGTTTCACCAATCAACTGAAACACAAGAAGTGTCATAAGGTGTGATATCACTGCAAAAGGTTCTCCTGATTGTTGACGATCCTATGGCATCCGCGCCCAGAATGGTAATTTTTGCTCGTGTCGGTTTCTCAAATTTTCCAGATAGCGTTGATGGGACTGGCATCTGCCTTAGTCAGAAACTCTAATGCCCAAACGCGCGCAATCCATCAGGTGGTTTTGAGCTCATTGCGGCCGTTCGCTGCGGGCTGAATGAACGACCGGTTTCGCCCGTTTATATATTGAGCCGCGGTTAGGGAAACAGCCTCTCCCGTTTGGGGCCCGTTTTCTCGCTTTCGGCGCCCGCTGTATAACGCTTGCCGCTACGCTATAGGCCAAGTGGCAGATGGGGACCGGTTTTTAATCTGTCGTTCGCGGAATGCTATAAAGAGGCCGGACAAGAAGATTACCGCTGCTCCACTCCACGTATAGAGATCAGGAACTTCAGCGAAGAACCACGCCCCGATTACTGCAGCCCAGATCAGCTTGAGAAAATCAAACGGCATCAGCGCTGTTGGATCGGTTTCCTTCAAAGCCTGGCTGAGCGATAACTGGGCGATTGAGCCGAAGAAACCTATAAACACCATCCAGCCAAGCGTTTGCAGTCCGAATGGCTGCCAAACCCAGAGTGCTGGAAAGATGGAGAAAACCCCAAGGAAAATACCCATATAGGCAACGATCGTCAGGCTCGATTCTGTACGTGATAAAATCTTGATCAAAACCATCGCAACGGCCCAAAGCGCGGCCGAACCGGTTACCAGAAGCGCGCCGGTGTCGATGGCTACGAAACCCGGCCTCAGAATGATCAGCATGCCTAAGAACCCGAACAGTATGGCCAGCCATCGGTAGATCCGAAAGCGCTCTCCCAGCAGCAGGACGGCTAAGATAGCCATAAAGATTGGCGCGGTGAAGCTAAGTGCAGTGACTTTTGCAATTGGTGAGATTGAAAGTGCGGTGAAAAACATAAGCATTGCTACGATGTTGATGACACCGCGCAGCGCGTGCAACCCGATCCGCTTTGTGCGCAGCATTGCAAAGCGAGAGCGCAATAAAAGCGGTAGCAAAAAGGCCAGACCGAAGATGTTGCGAAAGAAAGCGATCTGAAAAGGTGGCAGTACATCGGAGACGAAGCGTACCAGACCGTGCATGATTGAGAATGCGACTGTGGACACGCACATTAGCACGATGCCGCGCAACGCAGGCGTCTGGCGGCTCCAGAGCGTGCTGACCCCTTGAAGGATTGAGCTCAGCGTTTGCATATTTTCGCTATCCCGGTTTGGCGACGCCGGCCTCTGGGCCCGGCTGACGCACCTATATTGGTTAGACAAGCTTAGTCCAGTTTGTAAATTTGGCTCCTGCCTGCATGCGATGTGCATTATCAAGTAAGATGTCAAATGCAGCGCGCACGACGATTGGCGTAGAAAAGCTCACGGCGGACCTTCGCCGTGCAGAGTCCAGAGGTCTGTTATGCGGAGAGGCTGTGTGAAAACTCGGGATTCTTCATGAATTCGCGCCGCTCGTTTTTGGGTGTTGCTAATTTGATGGTTCAGCTCGACCAGAGCGCGCCTAAATCTGGCAATTTTTGGCATTTGTAAAAGCTCTCGATAGTTTTCACACAGCCTCCGGACAATGCTGCCGGATAAAACAGACCTTCGCTGCACGCACGAGCCTGACGAGCGCATTCTGCTGATGCGGCCCTCTAACGGGACGCCAGGACATATTTCTCTTCTGCTCTGCGGCGGCCGGCTGCGAGCCCTTTCGGATGCCGCCTGACAATTAATGCTCTCAACGAGATTGATCACCTGCATCGCGGAGGACTGGCAACCCCAACTTCGACAGTTCAGCGGCAGTTTTGAGCATACTGTTGAGATCTGGTCGTTACTTTTCAGGGGCTTAGCATGGTCTGCCTCACGGTTTTTGCAAACCGTGTCGTCACACGCTACAGGCGTAATACTATTGATTGTTTGGCCATAGACGTGATTTCGTCGCCACATAATGTATACTCGTATCACCAAGACAGGGGGGCGCCAGTATCTGCAACTGGTCGAGTCCTTTCGAAACGACAGCGGCAAGGTTCG
>NZ_JBVCWP010000299.1:0-4437 GCF_057460485.1 Boseongicola sp. | reverse complement strand
GTCGGCTACATCATGCGTGAAGGTTACAACCTGCCACCTTTGATGTTCACCCGCTCCGAGAACGTGGCCCCGACTGCAGGCGCGCGCCTGATCCGTGCCTGGGGTGGCACAGCCATGGCCGAAGCCGCCGAAGACGCCCTGGTAAAAATACGCGCCGTTCTGCCCGAGGACGCCCGCGCACGTGCAGGGTCACGCCTTCGAGATGCCCGACCTGGACGACGCCACCCGCGCGCGCCTGGATACATTAGAACGCGCCGTCGAAACCAAGACCCGCCTTGCACTCGCCTATGCAACCGAAGACGGCGCCGCCACAACCCGAACCGTTCGCCCGCTTGGACTGTGGTTCTGGGGCAAAATCTGGACGCTTGTGGCGTGGTGCGAACTCAGAAATGACTTTCGGATGTTCCGCGCCGACCGCATTGTCGACACCACCGAACAAGCGCCTTTCCGGGAAGAACGCGGAAAATGCCTCAGCGACTTTTACGCATCGCAGGACCGCTAAGCCTTCCCCTTTTTGAGAATACCTATGGCGCGGAGCCAGAAAAATACGCTGTCAGCCGTCGACTTTGCCACGCCGATCACCGCGCAAATTTGCGTACAGAACATGGTTGCGCCAGCGCCCGTCTATCTGAAGATAGGACTGCGCCACGCCCTCATATTTATACCCGCATTTTTCCAAAAGCCCGCGCGACGCCTTATTTTCCGGCAAACACGCGCTTTCCAGGCGGCTTAAATCCAACACTTCAAACGCGTGATGCACCATCGCCGTCAATGCCTCGCGCATAAAGCCTTCACGCGCATGCGGCTCGCCCACCCAATAGCCGATTGTCGCCGCCTGAGCCGGACCACGTCGGATATTGTCCAATGTGATCGCCCCCAAAAGCCGCCCATCCTCGCGCCGTTCCATGAACAGCGGCAAAGCGGTGCCTTGCGCAATCGACCGGCTTGCCCAGTATACCCGGTTCACGAAGGACTTGCGCGACAGATGATCCCGCGCCCAGCGCGGTTCCCATGGCGTTAGAAATTCAGAACTTTGATCCCGCAAAGCCGACCAATGACGGAAATCACCATGCACAGGCGGTCTCAAGATCATCCGCCCGGTGTCAATCCGGACCTTGCGCCCGAACTTAAGCATTACGCCGCAAGCCTACCCGCCAAAGCCTCACGCTCCGGCGCACGCGAAACCGGCCCATAAAGCGCCAATGCTGTATCCGCCTTCTCAACCAATCCGGCGGCAAACGCCTTGGCATCGCCTGTCGTCACGGCATCGATCAATTCAACTGTTTCTTCCAAAGACGGCACCCGGTCCCAGATTGACATCAGACGCGCCAGACGTTCCGCACGGCTTGACGGACTTTCCAGGCCCATCAACATCCCCGCCTTCATCTGCGCGCGCGCCCGCGCAATCTCAGCCGGCGTCATATCATCCGCCGCCCGCTTCATCTCATCCACGGTCAGGTTCACCAGACCCTCGATGTCATCCGCCCCCGTGCCCGCATAAATCGTCAGCAAACCACTGTCGGCATAGGCCCCGGTCTGCGCGAAGATCGTATAGCAAAGCCCTCGCTTCTCGCGGGCTTCCTGAAACAGCCGGGATGACATGCCGCCGCCCAAAACAGTTGAGAAAATCTGCGCCGTATACACGGCCGGATCGCGATACCCCGGCGTTTCAAACGCCAATGCAAAATGAGCCTGCTCAAGGTCTTTCTCAACCCGATGCTCACCGCCCCTAAACGCCGCAGGATCCGTCGCTCCGCCGCCCTGCGCCGCCAAATGCCCGAACGCGGCTTCCGCCGCCTTCACAATCGCGTCGTGGTCCACGGCCCCAGCCGCCGACACAATGATGTTTCCGGGCGCATAACGCTCGGCCACAAACCCCGACAGATCCGAAACACCGAACGATGACACCTTATCGGTGGGCCCCAAAATCGTGCGCCCCAAAGGTTGGTCTGGATACGCGGTCTCCTGAAGCCAGTCGAAAATCACATCGTCCGGCGTATCGTGCGCCTGTCCTATCTCTTGCAAAATCACGTGGCGCTCGACCTCGACCTCGCGCGGGTCAAACGCCGGGTTCAACACAATATCGCTGATCACATCGAACGCCAGCGGCACGTCATTTTCCAGCACGCGCGCATAGTAAGCCGTCATCTCGCGGCTGGTATAGGCGTTGATATAGCCGCCCACATCCTCGATCGCCTCGGCAATATCCAAAGCTGATCGCTTTGCCGTGCCTTTGAATGCCATATGCTCAAGGAAATGCGCGATGCCGTTCTGCTCAAGGCGTTCGTGCCGCCCTCCGGCGGCCACCCAAACCCCAAGCGAAGCCGACGCCAGCCCCGGCATATGTTCGGTCACGACGCGCACGCCGTTCGACATGCGATGTATTTCAACGGTCACGTTGTGCGCCTGTTTCGGATCAAAGCTTCAATCTCCCCAAGGTCATTCCCAACACGTGTGACCCGTTCTGACCTTTGATAAAGATCCCCCATCCGGTTTGGAAGGGGTGGGCGAATTCCAGTTGCCGCCTCAACCGCATCCGGGAATTTGGCGGGATGCGCCGTGGCCAAAGTGATCATCGGTGTCGCCGAGACGCCCTGATCCATCGCCACCTTCACGCCCACTGCCGTGTGCGGGCAAAGAACCTCGCCGGTCCGCTTTTGCATGGCCGTGATCATGGCGGTGGTTTCGTCTTCCGATGCCCGCCCGGACCCATAGATATCGCGCAAGACACCAATCGCGCCCTGCGAGACCGGAAAGCCTCCGCTGCCCTTCAACTCGTCCATCAACTGAGCAACCGCGCGCCCGTCGCGACCGTAGGCCTCGAACAACGCGCGCTCAAAATTGGAGCTTACCTGTATATCCATCGACGGGCTGATCGAGGGCGTCACACCCTCTTTGGTATAGGCACCACTTTTCAGCGTCCGATGCAGAATGTCGTTCTGGTTTGTCGCGACGACCAAGCGCTCAATCGGCAACCCCATGCGCTTGGCAATGTAACCCGCGAAGATGTCGCCAAAATTCCCTGTCGGCACGGTGAAACTCACCGAACGCCTTGGAGCTCCCAAAGAAACCGCAGACGAGAAGAAATAAACAACTTGCGCCAGAACCCGACCCCAGTTGATCGAATTCACCGCCGCAAGCCGCACCTCGTCGCGGAACTCAAAGTCCGCAAACATATCCTTCACTGCCGCCTGACAATCGTCAAAATCACCGTCCACCGCCAAAGCGTGGACGTTCGTCTCGACTGGCGTGGTCATCTGGCGGCGCTGCACCTCGGACACGCGTCCATGCGGATACATGATGAACACATCGACCGCGTCCAGACCCCGAAACGCCTCAATCGCCGCCGACCCGGTATCGCCAGACGTGGCGCCGACAATCGTAACTTTCTCGCCCCGACGAGTCAGGGCTGCCTCGAACATCTGCCCGATCAGTTGCATCGCAAAATCTTTGAACGCCAGGGTCGGGCCGTGGAACAACTCCAACAGGAAATGGTTCGCCCCAAGCTGCACCAGAGGCGCGCGTGCGTCATGGCTGAAAGAGGCATAGGCCCGCGCAATGATCGCCTCAAACTCATCATCGGTGAATGCATCGCCGATAAAAGGACGCATCACCCGAAACGCCTTTTCCTCATAGGACAGGCCCGCCAAAGCTGCGATATCGCCGGCAGACATCTGCGGAATGCTGTCCGGCACATAAAGCCCGCCATCGCGCGCCAGCCCCGTCAGCATCGTCTCTTCAAAATTCAAAACCGGAGCCTGTCCCCGGGTCGATACATATTTCATCACACTTCCTCGCCGCGTCCCCGCCTCATACGCCAAAGAAAAAACGCCGTCATCCCCGCCCAGACAATTGCAAGGCCAAACCACTGCACCGCATAGCCCAGATGGTTGTTCGGAATGCCCGCACTCGTGACCGGCAAAGGCGTCGCTCGCGGGTCAGTCCCCGACACACTGCGCGCCACGATCAACACAGGTTCCGTGCCCAATGCCGCCGCCATCACGTCCACATCGCGCGCGAACACCAGCCCGGTCGCGAAATCCGGCGCGGGCGTGAAACGATCGACCTCACGCGGCCAATGCAGATTGCCCACGACCTCCATCGCGACGCCCGGCCGCTCCGCATCGCGCGACGCACTCGGCACAAACCCCTCGTCGACCAAGATCCGACGCCCACCGTCGGTTTCAAAGGCAGACACAACCCGAAACCCTGGCCCAACCTGCGGCACTGACGTTAAGGCCACCAACTCGGTTCCAAGGGTCCGCCCCGACACAGCAACCGGCAAAAACCGATCCGCTTCGACATCGAACGCATTGGGTAAAGCCACCGGCGCGGCGCCGATCCTGGCCTCGATCTCGTCCAGCATCGCGGTCTTCCACGCCAACCTTTGCAACTGCCACGCGCCCAGCGTCGACAGCACAAGACAGCCGACAATCC
>NZ_JBVCWP010000298.1:0-4447 GCF_057460485.1 Boseongicola sp. | reverse complement strand
TGCTTAATCAAAGCTTGGCTTCTTTTGCAAAAGCGGCATCACGTCTGCCATCTCTGGCCCCCGTGCCTGTCCCGTGACAGCGAGACGCAATGGCATGAACAGTCCGCGCCCTTTGCGGCCAGTCTCGGCCTTCACAGCATTGGTCCAATCACTCCAGGCATCGTCGGCATAAGGGGGATCGCCCAGCATTTCGAACGCCTTAACGACAAACTCACGGTCTTCTTCTGCAATCTCTGGTGTGGCGTGGCCCGAAAAAACTGGCCACCACGCCCCGGCCTCTGCGCGCGTGGCTGTATTGCCGCGCACGACCGACCAATAAGGCTTGCGTAGTCTGTCTGGAACGCCCGCCCTAGACAACGCTTCATCGACATCTAATGCGTCAAGGCCGTGGACCACACTTGCGGTGATCGGAACAAGATCCTCGACGTCAAACTTCGTAGGCGCCGAGCCGAAACGGCTGATGTCGAAACCTTCAATCAACTCATCATGGCTGCCGCGCAGCTCAACCGGATCGGCCGACCCAATACGCGCCATAAGACTGAGAATAGCCATCGGCTCGATGCCACGCGCCCTAAGGTCACGCAATGCAAGCGTCCCAAGGCGTTTGGAAAGCGCTTCCCCCGTGGGACCAGTCAGCAAAGAATGGTGCGCAAAATCAGGGACATGACCACCAAGTGCGCGGATCATCTGAACCTGAGTGGCCGTGTTCGTCACATGATCAGCGCCACGCACAACATCCGTTACGCCCATGTCAGTGTCATCTACTACCGAAGCCAGCGTGTACAACACTTGCCCGTCCTGCCGGATCAAGACAGGATCGCTGACGGAGGCCGCATCAATCGAAACATCGCCTAAAATTCCATCGGTCCACTCGATACGTTCCTGATCGAGCTTGAAACGCCAGACGCCTGTTCCGCGGCTCCTTCTCAGCGCAGCTTTTTCGTCGTCAGAAAGAGCAAGTGCTGCACGATCGTAGACAGGAGGGCGGCCCATATTCAGCAATTTCTTGCGCTTCAGATCAAGTTCAGTCGGCGTTTCCCATGCCTCGTAAAACCGCCCCATCTCGCGAAGTTGGTCGGCAGCATCGGCGTAACGGTCCAGCCGTGCAGATTGGCGTTCCTCGCGGTCCCACGTCAGTCCAAGCCATTCAAGATCTTCGCGTATCCCGTCGACGTATTCTTCTTTCGAGCGCTCAGGGTCGGTGTCATCCAAACGCAGAATAAACGTCCCCCCCGCTTTGCGCGCGATTAACCAATTGAACAACGCGGAACGCAGATTGCCAACGTGCAGGTAGCCGGTCGGTGATGGGGCGAAGCGGGTAACGGTCATAGGTGTCTCCTGATCCGGCGACGCTCTTTCATACAGCAGCACTTTTGTCCATATGGAAGGCATGAGCGATGCAAAAGACACGCCACCAAATGCCCCGGAAGTCGAAGCATTGGCGCTCGCTGCAATCGAGGCTTTGCCCGACGCCTTCAAGGCCGAGGCGGCGCGAGTTGCTTTGCGGGTTGAAGATTTTGCGACACAGGAAGTACTCAAGGGTCTTGGAATTGACGACCCCTTTTCGTTGACCGGGCTTTACGATGGCATTCCACTGACGGAGAAATCAGTTTTTGACCAACCGTCACACCCTGACGCGATCTGGCTGTTTCGCCGACCAATTTTGGACGAATGGATCGAGCGCGGCGACGTGTCTTTAACCGCCTTGGTGGCACATATTTACATCCACGAGCTTGCCCACCACTTTGGATGGTCGGATGACGACATCGCATCTATTGACGAGTGGTGGACTTAAGGAAATCCCGGTTCACCGACATATTGCCAACATAGCTTAGTATTCCGTAACGATCCTCAACCGGCCGCTCGGAGGTTGATGGATGTTTTCGACTTGCGATGATTGCGCTAACGCGGCATGAACAATCGTCGAAAAGACCGCTAGGGGCCCCGCACATGAAATCGCACATTCTGACGATAACACTTAACCCGACCGTAGACTTCTGCACCACGTCACCGCGCATCGAGCCGGGGCCGAAGTTACGGTGCACCGACCCGCAGATCGATCCGGGAGGCGGCGGCATTAACGTCGCGCGTGCGGTCAAGTTATTGAAAGGTCAGGCGACTGCGCTGGTTGCTATTGGAGGCGCGACAGGCGCTCACCTTTTGCAGCTTTTGGCGCTTGAAGGCGTGCCCACGGTGGCGTTCCAGGGTCCCGGCGAAACCCGGCAATCGTTGAGCGTGATAGATCAGGGAACCGGCGAGCAGTATCGCTTTGTGATGCCCGGCCCGGCTTGGCGCGATAGCGACGTGCCGCGCGCATTGAACTCGGTCGATCAGGCGACAGGCGCGGATACTTTGGTGGTCCTGTCAGGCAGCCAACCGCCCGGAGTTGCAAAGGATTTCCCGTCGATCTTGGCAAGCCACGTGAAGGGCAGCGAAGCGCATTTGATTGTTGATACGTCGGGTCCAGCACTGTTTCATCTTGTCGAAAAACCACGTGAAGCACTGCACGTTTTGCGGATGGACGGCCCGGAAGGCGAAGAGCTTGCAGGGCGCCCATTGCCAACGCGCGAGGACACCGCAGAGTTTGCGCAATCCCTTGTTCAAGCCGGCGTTGCACGAATAATTATCGTTGCTCGCGGGGCGGATGGATCGGTTCTGGCAAGCGAACAGGGCAATTGGCATTCTGTTGGTCCGCCTGTCTCGGTGGTCTCGACAGTGGGTGCCGGAGACAGCTTTGTCGGGGCCTTCACATTGGCGCTTGCTGGCGATGAGCCGGTCGAGGAATGTCTGCGGTGGGGGGTGGCGGCGGCCAGTGCTGCGGTCATGACCCAGGCCACGCGTTTGTGTGACCGTGAGATTACCGAGCGCCTTTTGAAAGATTGCTCCGTTACCAGGCTTTAGCAGGCTGCGCTAAACAATTAACGCCGGTTTCCTCGGCCAAATCACCACGTCGCCACAACGTCGGTATGCCGTCGGTGCAGGGGGTCGCCGAGGCAGGACTTCGGG
The DNA here is from genome assembly GCF_057460485.1 of Boseongicola sp. Classification (NCBI taxonomy): domain Bacteria; kingdom Pseudomonadati; phylum Pseudomonadota; class Alphaproteobacteria; order Rhodobacterales; family Paracoccaceae; genus Boseongicola; species Boseongicola sp. Next base: position 1,441 of record NZ_JBVCWP010000298.1, on the reverse strand, counting down.
AACGAAATCTTCTGCAATATTCACAGCTATAAACACCCTGGATTAGCTTGGATCCCGCCAGCGATTAACAATCGGATAGCGCCGATCAAGCCAGAACGACCGCGTCGTAAGACGCGCGCCAGGAGCCGACTGATACCGCTTGTATTCGGCCAGATAAACCAGATGTTCGATTTTCTTGACGGTCGTGCGATCAAATCCTTTGGCCACGATATCCGCCACTGATGTTTCGTTGTCGATCAGCTCTTCCAAGATGACATCCAGCTCGTCGTAGGGCGGCAGGCTGTCACTATCTTTTTGATCTTCGCGCAATTCAGCCGTCGGTGGTTTGTCGATGACGCGGGGAGGAATAACCTCGCCCGGCGGACCCATCATCCAGTCACGATGGTTGGCGTTGCGCCACCTACACGTGACAAAGACGCGCATTTTGTAGAGATCCTTGATCGGATTGTAACCGCCGGCCATGTCGCCGTAGATCGTCGAATATCCAACCGCGACTTCCGATTTATTGCCGGTGGTCAGCAGCATCTCGCCGTACTTATTTGAGATCGCCATTAGGATCACGCCGCGCAGGCGCGACTGAATGTTTTCCTCGGTCAGGCCCGGTTCCGTGCCCACAAAAATATCTCCGAGTGTATCGTTAACGGCTGTAACAGGGCCCTTAATAGAGACAGTATCAAGTCGTGCGCCGAGATTGCGCGCGACTTCGCCCGCGTCGTCCAGAGACACCTGCGACGTAAACTTGGAAGGAAGCATGACGCAGCGCACGTTTTCTGGACCCAACGCGTCAGCCGCAATGGTCGCCACTATGGCCGAGTCGATGCCGCCAGAGAGCCCAAGTAGCGTTTTTTTGAAACCTGTTTTGCGGAAATAATCGCGCAAAGACTCGACCATGACGCGATAGTCTTGTTCCCATTCATTCGGGAACGCCGCTATTTCACCGGGGACGGCACGCCATCCAGCATCTGTTTCTTCAAAGTCAACGTGGGCGATCGCTTCGTCAAAAACCGGCAAACGCATGGCAAGCTCGCCGCCCGGATTTAGGACGAAGGTTCCACCATCAAAAACCTGATCGTCCTGCCCGCCAACCATATTAAGATAGATTAACGGCAGGCCGGTTTCGACCACGCGTGACACCATTTGGTTTAACCGCGTTTCGTACTTGTTTCGATAGTAGGGGGACCCGTTGGGAACGAGGAGAACTTCGGCGCCACTTTCGCCCAATGCTTCGGGCACGTCTTCATGCCATGCATCTTCGCAAATAGGGGTGCCAACGCGCAAAACTCCAAGGTCATAAGGCCCGGCAATCGGACCGGGTTCGAACAGGCGAACCTCGTCAAAGACGGTTTCATTGGGAAGGTGGTGCTTGAGAACTTGCCGCACCAACCGTCCTTCTTTGAGGACGTGATAGGCATTGAAAAGCTTGCCGCCTTGTAGCAACGGC
>NZ_JBVCWP010000297.1:0-4454 GCF_057460485.1 Boseongicola sp. | reverse complement strand
GGACACTGCCTTCCAGCACGTATCGAACCGACAGGTCCCGGGCGACCTGGTCGGGGCGGTTCGCGAGCCCCTTCAAGGCGGTTGTCGAACTTATGGCAGCAACCGACAGGTTGGGCACATGCGACAGATCGGTCACGATGTCTTCGGCAATGCCGTCCGCGAAATAGTCCTGTTCGGCGTCACCGCTCATGTTGGCAAAGGGCATTACCGCGATCGAGAGCGTGTCGTTCGCGATTCCCGCATCGTTCTGCAAGGGCGGCTGATGCTCTACGTGCCCGGCGTCTTCGACCAGCCTGTGCATGTCGGTGATCGCGACGCTGTCGCGCAACGCAATTTCGTCCGCCAGGGCCTTGGTCTCGGTTGAGGGTTCCACGCCCAGTTCGTGCTGCATCATCTGCCGGCAGTTCTGGAACTGTGCAATGGCCTTGGACCGCTCGCCGTTCGAGGCATAGAGCCGCATCAGCGTGCGGTGGCTGTCTTCGCTGTAGGGATCGAGCGACAGCAGTTCCCGCGCGGACCGGATCGCCGTCTCGATGTCGCCGCGCTCGTTTTGCGCGTGCAGGCGGCGTTTAAGGACATTTGCCGCAAGGTCGCGGCATTCCGCACGCATCGACATTACCCAGTCTATTGCGTCTTGGGGACCGTCGAACTCTTCCAGAAACTCGCCGCCGTAAAAAGTGCGGAAGTCTTCGGTCCCGTCGTCTCCGCCAGATTGGTGGAGTTGCCTGAGATGTCCCGTATCGGATGCAACGACCGCCGGATTGATAGTCAACGTGCCGCCGTCGACCAGAACCGCGGCTTCGCCGACCGCGCTGCGAATATCCGACAGGGCGCTGCGCAGGCTGTTTCGGGCCTGCTGGTCCATGCGGTCGCCCCAGAATATCGCGGCCAGATGTTCGCGGCTCCAGCTTCGCTGCGGGTCTGCCGCCAGAAAAGCAAGCAGGAGCAGGCCCTTCCGGGTGCGCAGCTTGACAAGCCGTGCCGAAGCGTTCTGCAGGGACAGGTCGCCCAGAGTGTTGATCCTGAATTCGGCCTTGCTGCTTGCGGCGTCCAAAAACATCTCCTGAAATTTTTAATGCAATGCCTTTCGATTTATCGCCTTTTTGCCGCCGCTGTCACGGTCTTTTCGCGGGGTCGTAACAGCACTGCGGCAATGTGGGGGTACTGAAAGAGATTGCTAAGGAGTTCGAAGCCATGTTTGCAGATACTGTCAGCGCCCCGAAAACGACCCGGAATATCAAAATGCCCGGGCTCTCAACCCTGAAACGCGTCATCACCGGGATGTTCGGGAAGCCCCGTATAGCTTCTGCCGCAGATTTGTCGGAGAGCCATTACCGCGACCTCGGTTTGCCATCTCCCCGACAGGATCTCAGCGATATCCGGCCGCTGATCATCCTTGGGCCGATGTAACGAAATTGGACCACGCCGATAATAGGCGAAGGATTGGCGGAAGTAGCACGCCGGATTGGTCGGCGCTAAAGGGGCAGGTGATGCACGCTCGTCAAGGTATTTGCTGTTGGCATTGCGGCGCTGGCGGGCGTGATCGCCGCTTCGAGCTCGGCTTACCTATTTTCTGTGATCACTATCCGACAGTATGGGCACCGTATTCCCCGATACCACCTGACCGTCGGAGGAACCGCGGGCTCCTCTCAGCGAATTTGCGATAGCCGCCACAAGCTGATCGCGCCGCGCAGGTTTCATAAGCACACTGGAGAAACCTGCTGCCGTGCTCTCCTTGTTTTGCTTCACTTTATCGATCGTCGACAGAAGAACGACCGGGAACCCATTCAGATCAGGGTGCTGCCTGATGCGCCGCAACAGTTCGATACCGGTCGTGCCCGGCATTTGGTTGTCGAACAGCGCCAGATCGAAATGCCGCCCAGCCAGGGCTTCGGATTTTAGTATCCGGATAGCCTGTTCCCCGTCACTTGCCGCCAATACCTGCATGCCGAGCCTTCCGAGGCCACGCTCCAGTACGGTCCTGTTGGTCTCCAGATCGTCTACGACCAGAACCCGTTTGCCGACACAGAGCGCGTCGTCGCGATTGTTGCGGGCGACTGTTTCGCTGGCCCGGTCGAACGTAAGGTCGATGGAGAATACGGACCCTTTCCCCAGTTCCGATTGCGCCTCGATGTGTCCACCCATCAATTGAACCAGTCTCCGGGCGATAGACAAGCCCAGACCGGTCCCCTCGAAACGGCGGGTCGTGCCACCTTCGGCCTGTTCGAACGGCATAAAGATATAGGGCAGTTTCTCTGCCGGGATACCGTGTCCGGTATCGCTGATCTCGATTTTCAGTGAAACCTTGTGGCCGTGGTCTTCCTGTTTGAACGCTCGGACGAAGACGCATCCATTATGGGTGAACTTCACGGCGTTTCCGACAACGTTGGTCAGGACCTGTCTGACGCGGCCGACATCGCCCAACAGAATGAGGTCTTCAAGCCCGAACATATCAACGCAAATCTCGGTCTTGTTCTCGGCGGCAGTGGGCGCAAGCAGCGCGGCGACGTCAAACACCGTGTCGTGCAGGTTGAAAGGCGCCGACCCCAGTTCCATTTTACCCGCCTCGATCTGGGAATAATCCAATATGCTGTTGATAATCGCGAGCAAAGCGTGGGCCGAGGAATAGATAGTGCTGGCAAACACTTTTTGATCTTCCGACAGTTCGGACTCGCTGAGCAAATCGGACATACCGATAATGCCGTTCATGGGGGTCCGGATTTCATGGCTCATATTTGCCAGAAACAGGTCCTTGGCCTTGTTGGCAACCATTGCGCGCTCACGCAATTCGATTTCTTTTTTGCGGGCGTTGACAGAGACCACGAGTTCGAAGGTCATATAGCAAAACAGGGCTGCAAGAATGAGACCGATGAAAATTTCGTCGCGATTTTGCTGCGGTGTGCCGGCAAGGACATCGGAGGCCACATTTACGAAATGGACACTGGCGTTCTCCTGAATCCAAATTTTTCTCATGTCGGCGGCAAGAGCCCCGAGTTGTGCTCGATTATCCTGGATTGCGGAGTTGGTGAAAGGCGTGCTTCCGTAAAAGAAATCTTCTGCGCCTTCCAGATAAGCGGAATATTTCTCGACCTGGGACTTTATCGTCGGGCTGGAGGATACTTCGTATCGGGGAATATCCTTGACCCTGCTCCACAATATTTCATAGCGGACTTGGGCATCTCCGATCGTTGAGTTCTCAAGCGCGACATCGGCCAAGGCCTGCTGAAGCCTGACGGTTTCCAATATCAGTTCGTTCACATACCAGGTGTTGCTCGATATGTTGTAGGCCAGCTCCCTCCGCGCCTGCTGCAACTCCGCGCGATGCATTAACAGAGATCCCAGGAGCAATGCCGACAGGATCCCCGCTATGCACCCACGGGTTACAGGGTTTTTGAGAGATAACATTTCACACTTCAGTCAATAATTTTGATCGACTTTAGCTGCCAAATCATCTTTTCGTCAAACCTCGGCTCGCTGGCTTGCTCTTCGGTTTGCGGATAAATAACCCAGATCGGGCCTTTGTCCCGAATTTTCATCGCGACGCCATCCATTTCCATTGCTAAAAGCACGTTATGCGTTTCGGCGTCGGATATCGGTATCTCCACGCTGTAGTCGTTGAGGGCGACTGCAAGGAACTTCGTCCCGCTTGCGCCAACTGCCTCCAAAAGGGCCGAGAGTTCCACACCTGAGAATTCGGTCGCGCCGTCTGTCCATCTGGTGTAGGATTCAATTGTTTTCCACTCCAATGCTTCAAGCATGGCCCGGTCGAATTTCGCGACGTCGCTGTCGTTCGTCTCGCTTATCGAACCGCTGACGGTCAGGATAACAGGTCCCGTAGGAACGCTGAGCATTGATGCGCACGCCGCGCCTGTCAATGACACGACAAATACCAGCGCCAATAGCTTTTTCAGATAATTCTTCATGGTAACTCCCCGCTTCAAAACCTTCGATTCACAAGCATGCCAAGCCCGTAACAACGGGGGTTGCATGGCCGCAAAATTACAGTGCCAGTGTTGATCAATGGTTAAGGCTTGCGGTGCCAGACAGGTGAAAATACTGGCTTCGCAGCCGGAACACCGGTGCATCACTGCGCTGCATACCCGACAACGAGGCCTAACGGACATTGTCGGCATTCTTGGTTAACGTGTATGATTCTGGCTTCTTTGGCTACCCTAAAGTGAAGATTGTCGCCTCTGGTTCAAGCACAGGTTGCCAAAAGTCATGGGTCTGGAGCAAGCCGGACGGCAGAAGGAAGAACCGGGCGCGGATAATAGTCCCGAGGCTTCCAAATTGCGATCCACCGAAGACAACAGCAAAGGAGCCAAGGCCGGTGGCCGCTCCGGGCAGGGGAAAAACGCTTTGTCTGTTCCGCCGGACTTGGTTACGGTGATTTCGATCATCTTAACAATGCGCCGAGGGCCTCCTTGATGTCAGACAGTCCTTCCGAAACGCGG
>NZ_JBVCWP010000296.1:0-4462 GCF_057460485.1 Boseongicola sp. | reverse complement strand
CCATTCCGAGGGGCAATCGCCATATGCCGTGATGACCCGACCAATGGCCGCGGAAGATGGGCCGATCTCAAACTGCCAAGCATGGATTGCTGACAACTATGCCACGCCCAAACCTGTGGAACGCATGATCGAGAGGTCTGGTCTGAACACGCGCACGTTCTCGCGACGCTTCAAGGCGGCCACTGGGTTTGCACCGATAGACTATGTGCAAGCGTTGCGAGTAGAGGAAGCAAAGCAAATGCTGGAGACCGACACCGTATCCATAGACGAGGTCGGTGCTTCGGTAGGATATGATGACCCGGCCTCATTTCGAAGGGTCTTCAAGCGCGGTGTCGGATTGTCACCATCGGCCTATCGCAAGAAGTTTCAGCATATTTCGCAGATTGCAGGGGAGCGTAAGGTTAATTGATCCCTCACAGCCGACCTTGGTTGGCGTCCCGGCGAATGCCCGCTTTCTGCCCTTAGTGCCAAATATTGCGCTCCGGATCGAGGTCGGATGTGGGCTCGAAGCAGCCGCCTGCTGCGCTCACCACGGACGTCTGCTCTGCGGACAAAGGTGACATCGCATCCAGCTTGGAAACGGACTGGCCCAGATTGAAATGCCGCACTCAGGTCCACGCCTGAACGAATTCGACAGCAAGCCCGATGGGCAGTGTGATGGCTCCACATGCGTAAAGGTAGAAAATCACCTTGCTTGCCCGGTTTCCCCGTGGATGGGATCCCCGTTCGCCGATTATGCCGCAGACGAACATTGAGATGGCGGACGTCCAAACAAAAAAGACGACAAGAGCGCACGCCAAAGCACGGCTGGAAGGCGAGAGCTGGGCGAACTGGATGGTCGCCGCGAGTGCAAGGAGCATGATGCCGCGGGAAGTGCCGCCCGCATGGAGAAGTTGCCAGTGTTCCAACACCTCGTCCCGGTGAAGGGCACGCACGGGCAGCAGCCCGATCAAGCTTGAAAACAATAGCACCGCTGGGCCGTTGAACGCGACAAAAGTGGGGAGATTTTTCATTTGAAGTGGTCCTCGGCCAAGTCGATCCCTGCCAGACTGGCGACCCAGCGTTCGCCGTCATTGGCTTCCATCAAGCCAGCGTTTCGGAGCATGGGCGCACAACGCGCTGAGCGAAATGCGGTTGATTTCCGGACGGACGCTCCCGTTCGGTCTACCTCGACCGGATCGGTTTTCACGCGGACGAGGTGGACGAAAGATCCGCTGGTTGACCGAGAGTATCCGGCCGCGAAAGTCTGTTTGACATCGATCATTCAATGGGTGCCCTGCGATCGATAGATTTGTCTCATGAAATGACCACCATCTCGGAGGCGATTCAGGCGTCGCGCATTTCACGTTCGCATACATCGTCTCCGACTATCAGTGGGCAAACTTGTGAGGGGAGCCCCAGATGATACATGATTTCGATCCGGCGATTGCAGTCACTCCGATCGGTGCGATCTATTGGTATGGAGCAGTATACTCAATTGGTTTCATTGGAATTTTCGTTTGGTTTTGGATCCGGCGCGCTGCGTGCAGCCTGACGAACGCCGATGTGTTTACGTTCACGATCCTGTTTGCCGTCGGCGTTATGGTTGGCGGGCGCGCCTTTGACATCCTCGTTTACGAACTAGACTATTACCGGGATCACCCGCTCGCCGCGCTTGACTGGTGGCAGGGCGGCATGGCCTCTCATGGGGTGTTGCTTGGCGGATTGATCGCTACGGCGATTTTTGCAAGAATGCGAGGTCTCCCTCTGATCGCGCTGCTCGACGAGGTCGTGGTTCCCGGCGTGTTTCTTTTGGCTGTCGGACGCCTCGGAAACTTCATCGAGGGCGGCGTTGTCGGGTCGACAACCAATATGCCATGGGGCTTCGTCTATCCGGATCTTGAAGGCGCACGCCATCCTGTCGCCCTCTATGAAAGCGGCAAGAACTTTGTGATACTGCCCATTCTGATTTGGGCGCTCTGGAAATGGTCGCAGGGACGCGGTGTGGTCGCCAGCCTGTTCATATTCCTCTACGCGGGGTTGCGCTTCTTGGTGGACCTATTCCGCGACTATGAGGCGGCGTGGCTTGGGATCGGGACCGGACAGGTGTTCAACCTGCTGATGGCTGCGGTCGGCCTGATCATGCTGATCTTGACATTGCGGTCACCGCGCGAACCAGTCTCTCTTCCAAAACCACCGGAAAGGGCGGCAAGCTGGCTCCAGATCGTCATCTTGATCGCACTGGTTCTTTATCCTCTGGGCATTCCTACAAGCTGGACCCGGGCAAATATAATCGAGAAACGACAGAAGGTTATGGAACACGCGCGGATACATCTGCCCATTGGTGGAAACTAACGGGGATGAGCGGCAACAACTGGCACTGACATGAAGACCAGACAGAACGCCACGAACTGGATCATGTGATAAACGGCGAGCGTCGTTGCCCAGCGAGGATGGAGCGAGACGTCGAATGCGATGACCAGTCCGGCAAGCGCCGCAAGGCTGAATCCTGCCATGCCGTACAGGGCTTTTCGTGCCCCAGTGCGTCCGAAGTGCACGGCATTCACCGCAATCATGACGCTCAATGGCGGAAGTAAACCAATGGCCGCAACCGCGAAGCCGTCGGTCACGAAAGCCGAAACGGACAGCTGAATGATGAGTTGAAGCGAGGCCATCCTGCGGACGATGCACGCCAATTTCGCGGACGACAACAGTGCCGCTGAGATGAGCCAAAGCGAGGCCGCGGCCACAGCAAGGGCGGCCATCACACAGAGCCACACCCATTGCCCCAGCGCCGTTTCGCGTCCAGAAAAGACCCCATGCCAGAGTCCGCCAAACAGAGAGGACACCCCGAGAGCCCCGAAAAGCGCCGCGTAAAGGCGGCGGATAAGTGGGCTCCCGTCACGTTTGCGAAAAAGGAGGATGGAGAACGCTGCACATTGCAAGGCGAGGACCAAATCGGTGAGCGTCACATCCGGTTCAAGCATTATCAAGCCTCTGGTGCACGGATACTCCTTTGCCGCCTTGTTTTGCTATGATGGCCTTTAAATCCTCATAGCGTGAATTTGGTGGCGCAGTTTTGTCCTCAGTCAATGCATGAGCGGTTCCATGTTATAATCCTTCTAGGGATGTCCGGTCATGGATAGTCAGCGCGTCGGGAGAATTCGAGAATGGCGAGACCAGAGGGCCACATGCCCCCGCGGCTTTCGATTGTTACCGGGGCCTCCAGCGGGTTGGGCCGTATGTTTGCCGAACGTCTGGCGAAAGCGGGCAGCGACCTCATCCTCGTGGCACGAAACCAGGCTCGTCTCCATGCTTGCGCCGCGTATCTGACAGAAACCTACTCGGTGCAGGTCTACACATTGGCACTTGATCTATCGCTTCCGGAGTCCGCGCAGGCTGTGTTTGAGCGGATACGGCGGCTTGGCATGACAGCGGACACGCTGATCAACAACGCCGGATTCAACGTCTACGGTCGCTTTGAAGAGTCCGATCTTGAGATGGAAATCGAAATGATCCGGCTCCACACAATCTCAGTGACGCAGTTGACGAAGGGATTCCTTCGCGCGCGCGACCGGAACCGGCGAAACAGGATTCTCAACGTGTCCTCCGTCGCGGCACTGGTTCCGGGGCCGTTTGTATCAGTGCATTTCGCGACGCGGGCGCATTTGCTCAGTTTTTCTCTCGCGCTTTCCGAGGAGTTCCGCGGCGCGGATGTCGACGTCACCTGCCTTTGCCCCGGTCCCATGCGAACGGATTTTTTCCGGCGCGCCGGGATGAATGATGTTCGGCTGGCGAGTGGGTGGCCGATGCGGAGCATGTCTCCATCCGAGGTCGCGACACATGGCTACAATGCGATGATGCGGGGCAAACGGATGGTCATCCCTGGAAATCGAAACAGGATATTTGCCTTCGCAGCGGACGTGGCTCCCCGCGCACTGAAAGCCCGCTTCGCCAAATGGATCATGAATCGGCTTTAGGCCGTTCTGGGCTCGGAGCTGCCTTGCGGCGATGCAGCGGGTCGAGTTTGGACTGCATTCCGGAAGCAGACATTCCTGAGGCGCAGATAATTCACCCGTTTCAGCAGGTTGTATTGATAGTTGGACATTCAACAGTCTGAAGCGGTCGTTGGTCAGCTTGAGGCGGAACGGCGGCCTCGAGCCCGAAGCCGTCATGAGAGGCACATAGTCCGATGCCTTACCGCATTTCGCCGGTGGCGACCCAATGTGCGCAGTCCTCGCCCAATTCGGCGAGCGCTCTTGCTTCGTACTTCGCGATGTCCTGAGCAGTCAGGATGTCGCGCCAGCGACCATTGGTACCCTTGTTGATGAAGTCGCTACCGCCGCGCTTCAAAGGAAGATCCGGGAACATTGTTTCTGCGTGCTTCTTCATGTGGTCGAAACTCACATGCTCGAGCACCTTGCCCAACAGATCTGCGTCGAGTTCGATATCCAGGAAATCTGCCAGACGTCTCACTTGTCCT
>NZ_JBVCWP010000295.1:0-4494 GCF_057460485.1 Boseongicola sp. | reverse complement strand
TGCTCAAGCGTGCGAGCGCCGTCCTCAAACGCCTTCTTCGAATAATTCGTGTACTCGGAGACAATCGCCTGGAAGCCCTTGTTTGCGTCGCCGTAAGAGCGGGCTACGGCTTCAAAGCTATCCTTGCCGGCCTTCTGAAACTCATCAGCAATCTTGGAGTGTTCGGTCATTTCGTACCTCTTATGTATGCGGCACCGCTTTAGCGGTGTGGGTTGATCACACGCGGCTATATGGTGCACTGCACAATAAATTGCAAGCTGAAAATGCTGTGCTGAGTAATATTCGTTTTTTGTGTCAAAACCAGTTTTATATCAACGGCCTGAATGGGTTTCCTTTGCCGCCGTAGCTCTCCCGGGAAGCCCGTACACCCGATGTCCGCATATGAGGTTGTGTGACATAATAGATGCAACCATACAAAGAGTGCACAGTTGCCGGGTGACGGCACTTCTTCCTCTTCAACTTTTTCGAGGGCCGCCGATTGAGCACATGCTCTAGCGGGCGTCCTTCAAGCATCAATTGGCCCGGGTTACTTCGACAAGGTTGTCTGAGAATGACGGGGCATGCCCCATGTCGGCGAACTCGGCAGAACTGATGCTGTTCACTGTTCCATCGTTGAGCTGCCGCCAATAGCCCAACGTCGCCACGACAACGCCGGGATTGACGTCGTGTGTGATGCGGGCCAAGCCTCTGAACGCACCGCGGCTGTTCTCGACCTTAATACGGTCACCGTCGACGATGCCCCGTGGCTCCGCATCAGCCGCGTTTATTAGGACGAACTGCTCGCCCTGACCTCTGATCTTCTCTTCCATATTGGCGTAACAGGAATTCAAAAAACCGTGGCTTTTCGGTGAGACAATGTTGAGAGGATACTTCTTCGCCAGCTCAGGGTTGTTGTCCCGCGTCTCACGTGCCCGAACATAGTCGGGCAAGGGATCAAGCGGCTCACCTGGTTGGTTGCTCTCATACATCTGGCGGAATGGACCAGCCACAAAGTTCGTAGCGTTTTCGATGAGGAAATGGCACTTGCCAGTCGGCGTCGGGAAGTTTCCTTCGCGATGAGGAACCCGATCGTCCTTCGTGCCTACCGTCAACCTAGCGAAGCCATGCTTACGCATGTACTCCAAATCGATGCCATCGCAGGCGGGTGAGTCCCAGTCGACATAATGTTCCAGGCATTCGCTATCGGACCATTTGAAGTTTTCTTCCTCAAATCCCATCCGAGCGGCCAAGCGGCGAAAGATCTCGTTGTTCGGAATCGCCTCGCCGGGACTTTCAACGCATTTGGCGTTGTAGGTCAGATAGAGATGACCCCAGGACAGGATCATGTCTTCCATCTCGGCACCCATTGATGCGGGCAGCACGATGTCTGCATACGAAGCCGTATCGGAGATAAAGTGCTCTGCGCTGACCAAGAACAAGTCCTCACGCATAAGACCCTCGACGATTTTGTCTGTCTCCGGGGCCTGGGTCACCGGATTGGAGTTCCAGCACATCATCGACTTGATCGGCGGATCGAGCGGGGTCTCACCGGTGAGCACCCGTCCGATCTGCAGGTTGTTGATCACGCGCGTGCCCTCTGGGATCAGGTCAGGCCGGCAGATAACATTGAATTTGTAGGGGTGTTCCCAGACTGGGAACTGCGTGACTCCGCCGCCAACATGACGCCAGGCACCTGTCAGCGCGGGTATGCAGGTTACGGCACGGATTGTTTGGCCGCCGCCGTAATGGCGCTCAAGTGCGACACCCATTCGGATACCGGCTGGCTGAATCGTAGCCAACTCGCGGGCAAGTTTCTTAATGTCTTCGGCTGGGACCCCTGTGATCGCTTCGGCCCACTCCGGCGTGCGCGAAGCAGCGCGGTTGCGAAGTTCCTCGTATCCGATTGTGTAATTGTCGACGTATTCTTGGTCGACTAGACCCTGAGCGATAATGGAATTTATCACGGCCATCGCAAGGGCGCTGTCGGTGCCTGGCCTTGGGCAAATGTGCCAGTCGGCTTCCTTAGCGGTGCGAGATGTATAGGCATCGATGACGACGACCTTGGCTCCACGCTTCTGCGCATCTCTGACGATGGCCCAATGATGGAGATTGGTGCTGACGCTGTTGCATGCCCAGATGACAATATACTTTGAATGAATGTAACTCTCCGGATCAAGGCCGGCCGTCGCCCCGACGGTGAGCAGCCACGCCGTGCACGAGCCTTCACCGCAAAAGGTGCGTTCGCAAACGGTTGCCCCTAGGCGATTGAAGAACGCGTCGCCACCATTGAGGCCATGCACCAATCCCTGATGGCCTAGATAGCTGTATGGAACGATGGCTTGCGGGCCATACTCGTCGATGATGCCTTTCCAGCGCGAAACGATCGTATCGAGTGCTTCGTCCCACGATATGCGTTCGAACTGCTTAGACCCCTTCGGTCCGACGCGCCTTAGTGGATAGAGCAAGCGGTCTGGGTGATAATGACGCTTTTCATAATCTTTCAGCTTCACACAGAGACCGCCGCGCGTCATTGGATGATCGGGATTGCCGCGCACGCCCTTAAGTTTGCCATTCTCGACTTCGAACAGCATCGCACATGTATCTGGACAGTCGTGTGGGCAACCGCCGAAAGACGTAGTTGTCGATATATGCTCATTCATGGGGGTCCCTTTCACAGAAAATGGGCGGCCGCGGCTCTCAAAGGATTGGTCCGTACGCACCAGCCATATCAATTGAGCGCAGAAATCACTACACCCAGCCGAGTTCCTTCATGGCCAAGCCAGAGTGCCATATCTTGGTCATGTGTCGGATCTTCTCGCCGTCGAACTCCATGACGTAAGCATAGTCTGACGAAGTCGACTTTCCGGTCGGCGGGCAAGGCCCTCCCTCTCCCGTGTGTGTGCCGTGAAATACCGCGTAGGCGACTACGTGCTTGCGCGTTTGGTCGACAGCGAATGATTTCAAATCGTAACGGGCATCAGGCGTGATTTTCATCAAGCCCGTCATCCAATCGCAGTAGTCTTGCAGAGTATTGATTTCTAGCAATGGCTCAGCTTGTGACGAAAATGTTGCATTTGGCGTGCAGTATTCTTTACACGCCTGCCATCCCTTTCCCGTGTCGCAGGCTTCGAAGAAGCTCATCGCCGTGTCGGTAAGCGTCGCCATATTGATCACCTCAATGAAATACGCCTGGTCTTGCGGAAACTGAGCTCCACACTAACACGGGCCTTCCGTGTCTGGAATCATAAGCATAGTCAGTTGATGGGACTTAGCTGAAGTCAACGGCGCGGCTGAGGATGTCTGCTTGCGGGTGCAAAGCGGTCGTCGAAAGATCGCGTTCTACTGTCGGTTAATGACCCTAAGCGGACCCACTTTTCGAAGCCGAGTATGTCTGCTTTCGGGTGTAAAGCGGACGTACTCTACCAGCAGGCTGATGTCGGCTAATGACCCGAAGCGCACGCCATCGGTTTGGAAAAGGTCCTGTCAACTCGCTAACTAGGATTAACGATCAAAATCGACGAGACGGCCGTCGAACTTACGTTAGACACCGACACGTAGTGCCGTGCGGGCATCGTCTTCCTTGCGCTTCTTAGCTACTGCCTCGTCGCCTCCGCGCGTCGCCCTAAATAGTTCGAGCGTGTCGAGCTCCTCCTCGCCTGGCGGAGCTATAGCAAGATCGCTGTAGGTCCAACGATCCGGGGCCTCAAGACACTGCTTGAGAATCTTTGTGTACCGGCGGTAAACCGACCAGTATCTCCATGCCTTGCCTGCGATCTCTCCGAGATAGCGCGGATAGAAGATCAGGGGGTTCTCGCGTAGCAAACCATAACGACGGTCACGGCGAAATTTCAGGCGAAACGCTCCGCCCTCGAGCGGATGCACGCCCTCGAACTCGACCATGAGGTAAAACCAAAGGATCGTAGAAAGCGTTGTGCTTGGCCGTCCCAGCCGATTAGCGGCAACGCGGCGTAAGATGGAGCGGACGTGTTCCGGCGTGTAAAAGGCGCTCCAAGCCGAACGATAGGCATCCTCCCACTCCTCATCCGACATTCTCGGGTGATGGCTCACGCGATGGTCGAGGTCGTACTTGTTGAGATCGGAATCCATCCAGGCACCCTCCTCCAGAAGAACCTTGTGGTCCTCCGAACCTGGCAGGGGGGTTAGGAAGAAAAATTCTAGGACATCGAGCGGCAACTCCCGCTTTACGATTTCGATGTCCCGGAGAATCGATTCCTTTGTGTCGCCCGGGAAACCTAAAATGTAACCGGCATAGATCGTTGCGCCGTGCTCGCGCCACTTCTGGAGCATATAGCGATAATCAGTAATCTTGTTCTGCCGCTTCTTTGCTGCAAGCAGGTTGTCTGGATTAATGTTCTCAAGTCCAATGAAGACGCGCCGCACACCAGCCCGGGTTGTCTTCTCAATGAAATTAGGAATGCGGTGGCACAGCGTATCGACCTGAATAGTGAAACCGATATTCATACCCTCACCGAACTTGAGTTCGATTAGACGGTC
>NZ_JBVCWP010000294.1:0-4506 GCF_057460485.1 Boseongicola sp. | reverse complement strand
CGGTCGAGCGACCGCGCCTCAAAATCAGCGGTGATGTAGCAGAGCCTGTTTGACCCGGCAACCGGGTATTGGAGATTGTCGGGGGCCGCCAGATTGAGCAATGTCAGACACTTAGCCAAAGGTGCGACGGTTTGCGCAATTCTAAGGCACTGAAAAGATGCACTGATCCACTTTTTCTCACGTTGTCAGCCTTTAAATTGGCCCTAAACTGGCTTTGCGCCGGGTTGTTTAAGTCCGTCCAAAACGCGCAAGGGGCGCCGTATCGCCTCGCTCAGGCCCGGACGGGGCGGGGCTGGTACCTGCTTTTTGACCTCCACCATCAAGACACCGCCCGCAAACCGGTTTGAGACTTTGCGCCCCAGCTTCTCCCACATCTCCCCGGTCTTCAGCCAAAACGGCGTCGCACTTGGGGGTTGATAAAGGGCTGCAACATGGCGCGTCGGCAGCAGGCCCATAACACGCAACTGCGCTTCAAGCTGGCCAAGCGAGAAAGGCCGACCAAAGCCGAAAGGTGTGCCATCGCGTCGCGCCCAAAGCCCCACGCGGTTCGGCACGATGAACAAAGCGCGGCCTTCTGGCGCAAGAACCCGGTAACATTCTTCCAGCAACTCAATTGGATGTTCGCTGGCCTCTAACCCATGCATCACGATCAGCTTGTGGATACTGTCAGTCTCGACAGGCCACTGCGTTTCTTCGCAAAGCACCGACACGTTCGCCATGCCAGCAGGCCAAGGCATCACCCCCTGTTGTCCCGGCATCAGGGCGGTGACCCGGCGCGCCTCGCTGAGGTAGGGTCGCAACAATGGTGCTGCGAAGCCGAAACCGGCGACGTTCTGCCCTTTGGCCTCGGGCCACAAAGTTGTAACCTGGGCGCGGATAGCCGCCTGAGCACCGCGCCCCAGTTGGGTACGATAATAAAACGTTCTAAGATCGAGCACATCGAGGTGCATTGCGCTCTGCCTTCTTTTGGCTGAAACTTCCTGAAAACCATATAGGGTTAAATTTACATTGCCATGACATTTGATCTGATCACAATTCCCTGCCGGACCGATAATTACGCCTTTCTACTTCATGCGGACGGCAAGACTGCTCTTGTCGACGCGCCCGAGGCTGGACCGATTATATCGGCGCTTGCGGACCGGGGTTGGGGGTTGGACGAGATCTGGATCACCCATCACCACGACGACCACATTGACGGCGTCGACACGTTGCGCCGGAAGTTCGGCGCAACAGTACGGGGAGCGAAGATCGATGCGCACCGCCTGCCGGAGCTTGACCATGCCCATGTCGACGGCGACAGCTTCGATTTTGCCGATTTTCCTGTGACCGTAATGGATGTGTCGGGCCATACTCTCGGACACGTTGCATTTTACGTCGCGCAGGCGAACGCTGTTTTCACCGCAGACAGCTTAATGGCGCTTGGGTGCGGCCGCTTATTTGAAGGCACTCCGGACACAATGTGGAACAGTCTTTCACGCCTGGCAAACCTCCCGCCGGAAACAACGGTCTGTTCCGGTCACGAATATACCGAAGCCAATGGCCGGTTTGCCATCACAATCGAGCCGGAAAATCCCGATTTGGTACAGCGCATTTCCGACATCAAAGTGGCCCGCTCCGCGGGCCAACCTACCGTGCCTTCAACGCTAAAACTTGAGCTTCAGACCAATCCTTTCCTGCGCGCGGGATTGCAGAGCCTGAAAGACACCCTAAATATGAGCGGAGCCACAGACGCAGAAGTCTTCGCAGAAATCAGGCGTAGAAAAGATTCTTTCTAAAAATGCCATAATTTTCTGCGATTTACGTGGTAAAATGCGTCACAAAGTAAAAATGTGATGTATCGCAAGGAAAAATGTCTTGAAGCTCGGCGAAACTAACCGAAGTCTAAGACTATGAGGCCACGGTATGGTGGGGCCTGTCCCGCCGGACCTATAATGTAAGGAGCACAGAGCGTGCCATCTTTTTCAAAGACGCTCGAAGATGCGATCCACGCGGCACTGGCAATCGCCAATTCGCGCCGCCACGAGCTTGCAACGCTGGAACATTTACTTCTGGCCCTGATCGATGAACCTGACGCCGCCAAGGTGATGCAGGCCTGTTCCGTTGATCTGGAAGAATTGCGGAAGACTCTGAACGATTTCATCGACGATGATCTGTCGACACTTGTAACAGAAGTTGAAGGGTCGGAAGCCGTGCCAACCGCCGCCTTCCAGCGTGTGATACAGCGCGCCGCAATCCATGTGCAGTCTTCGGGCCGCACGGAAGTTACCGGCGCAAATGTGTTGGTGGCAATCTTCGCCGAACGCGAATCTAATGCGGCGTATTTCCTGCAAGCACAGGACATGACCCGCTACGACGCCGTCAACTTTATCGCTCATGGCGTTGCGAAGGACCCGTCCTTTGGCGAGAGCCGGTCGGTGTCTGGTGCGCCTGAGTTTGACGACGAAGCCCAGGCCGCGGCCGGATCGTCGGAAGCGGAACCCAAAGAATCTGCTCTGGCTAAATATTGTGTCGATCTGAACGTGAAGGCAGAAAAGGGCGATGTTGATCCGCTGATCGGGCGCCACGAAGAGGTCGAACGCTGCATTCAGGTGCTGTGCCGCCGCCGCAAGAACAACCCGCTTCTGGTGGGTGATCCTGGTGTCGGTAAAACGGCCATTGCCGAAGGTCTGGCGCGTAAAATTATCGCCAAGGAAACACCGGAAGTGCTGCTGGGCGCGACCATCTTCTCGCTCGATATGGGCGCGCTTCTGGCCGGCACACGCTATCGCGGTGACTTCGAGGAACGTCTGAAAGCCGTCATGACCGAGATGGAAGAGCATCCCGATGCGATCCTGTTCATAGACGAAATTCATACCGTCATCGGGGCTGGTGCCACGTCTGGCGGCGCGATGGACGCATCCAACCTTCTGAAGCCTGCGCTTCAAGGCGGCAAACTGCGCTGCATGGGGTCGACCACGTACAAGGAGTTCCGTCAGCATTTCGAAAAGGACCGTGCGTTAAGCCGCCGGTTCCAGAAGATTGATGTGAACGAACCGACTGTTGAGGACAGCGTGAAAATCCTCCTCGGCCTGAAGCCGTATTTCGAGGAGCATCACTCGGTCAGCTACACCGACGATGCCGTGCGCACCGCGGTTGAATTGTCCGCGCGTTACATCAACGACCGGAAGCTACCGGATAAAGCAATCGACGTGATCGACGAGGCGGGTGCTGCACAGCATCTGGTGCCAGCTGACAAGCGCGACAAGATAATCGACGTCAGACAGATCGAAAACGTGGTCGCCAAGATCGCGCGCATTCCGCCCAAGAACGTCTCGAAAGACGATTCTGCCGTGTTGAAGAATTTGGATGCCTCGCTGAAGCGCGTTGTGTTCGGGCAAAACGATGCCATTGACGCGCTGTCGTCTGCGATCAAGCTAAGCCGCGCGGGTCTGCGCGAACCGGAAAAGCCAATTGGTAACTATCTGTTCGCCGGTCCAACGGGTGTCGGTAAGACCGAGGTCGCCAAACAATTGGCGGACGTGCTTGGTGTCGAGCTGCTACGCTTTGACATGTCGGAATACATGGAAAAACACGCGGTCTCGCGTCTGATTGGTGCGCCTCCGGGATATGTTGGCTTTGATCAGGGTGGTCTTTTGACCGACGGTGTCGATCAGCATCCCCATTGCGTGTTGTTGCTTGACGAGATCGAGAAAGCGCACCCCGATGTGTTCAACATCCTGCTTCAGGTCATGGACCACGGCAGTCTGACAGATCACAACGGGCGCAAAATCGATTTCCGCAATGTCGTGCTTATCATGACCTCGAACGCGGGCGCGGCTGATATGGCGAAAGCTGCAATTGGCTTTGGTCGCGACAGGCGCGAAGGCGAAGATACAGCCGCGATTGAACGTATGTTCACGCCGGAATTCCGCAACCGTCTGGATGCGGTGATCAGCTTTGGTGCGCTCCCGAAGGAGGTTATTCTTCAGGTCGTGGAGAAGTTCGTGTTGCAGCTTGAAGCACAGCTTATGGACCGCAACGTCCTTATCGAACTGACCCGTCCCGCAGCGGAATGGCTTGCAAATAAGGGCTATGACGACACCATGGGCGCGCGCCCTCTGGGACGCGTGATCCAGGAATACATCAAAAAACCGTTGGCTGAGGAGTTGTTGTTTGGCAAGTTGGCCAAGGGCGGCATCGTCAAAGTGGGCGTGAAGGAAGGCAAGTTGGACCTTCGGATCGAATATAAGACGAAGCGGATTTCACCGAAGAAAAAGCCGCCTTTGCTGACGGCTGATTAAGTGTCTTACGTTTTATTTGGAAAGGCCTCGCAATTTGCGGGGCCTTTTCTTTTGATAAGTGACCGCAAGCACACTTCTTCAATAAGGGACCCCAATGTTCGCCCGTTTTTTAGATAGTCTCGTCGTACATGCGGTCCGCTTTGCCGCAATTGCTCTGTACCCAAGAGTGGTGTGGCTGAACATGCCCCATAGCGGCAATAGACGGCTACCAAATTCCGCCGACCCG
>NZ_JBVCWP010000293.1:0-4526 GCF_057460485.1 Boseongicola sp. | reverse complement strand
TTGGGGCGTTAGGGAATGGCAAACAGGTAGAACTTCATTCCCGCCAGACGCAATATAGATGGATATCAGGCTCCAATCTTAACAGCTCGGAACATCTCCCTGAAATTCGAACACATCCCCGGGCGACGTCAGCATGACATGTCTCCTATTTCGGGGAATTACCGGGGATAATGGAATTAACTGAGTGGAAACAGACCGCTTCGCAACGCCTGCAATGCGGAGCTGAGTTTCGGAATAACTCTTCCTTGAATGGCTACCAGTATCGACAAAGGTTGCCGTGTTTGCCGTTTTTTGCGGGCCCTGGCGCGGGCACTGCCGTTTGCCATAATAGAGCCATGCTTTGGGGCTTCAGAGCGTCTTCAGATATTCAAGGAGAGCGGCGCGCGCCTGATCATTTAACGCGTCACTGTAGGTATGACCGGCGTTTCCATACCCTCTCAGTGTTGTGTCATAGATTTGGCGCCGTGCCTCTGGGTCTTTCTCCGCCCCCTGCCCCAAATTCAGCGCCTCATGCTCCCACCCCAAGATGTCCGGATCATAACGACGGGGATCGGTTTGGTGCCGCCAGTACTTGGGCCTTAGATCGCTAAACAGCAGCGCGGCCATGCTCGGCACGGAGCCGTTGTGCAGATACGGAGCCGTTGCCCAGACCCCATCAAGTGGGGGCGCAATATAGCCGGGTGCCGGCGCGGTGCTATGGATATCACCATAGGGAGAGCGCGCCACCCAGTCGAAGAACCTATCCCTTGAGCCATCTGTCGCGTCGCTGGCATAGGCGGCATCGGTCCCGACCTCGTCGACGGGATATACCCTGTTGGGAAAGGTTTCCTCCTCGCCATAACTGCCGTGGCAGGCGCTGCATTCGCGAACAAAGATGCCTTCGCCCTCTGCAGCGAGGCCCGTGTCAATCGCAAACGGAAACTCCGGGGCCTCGAGTGACACGATGTAGGCCCGAATATCCGCCGCATAGGAATCGATCTCGGCAACTTCCTTTGTCCCGTCGATACACAGCATCGATGCGAGAAGCATGAACCGCGCATGGTCGCCTCTGCCGACGGTGGTGTAGAACATCGCGTTCTTCTTGCTCATACCCCACCATGGGGGCACGCTGATCGGGAGTGGGTCCACTGGGGGCGGGTCGATCAGGGGTATCTGAGACCATGCGAGCGTTTCTGGGTCCAGATGCGCCATCAATGCCCAGGTAAGGTTCGGCGCAGGGTTCACGCCTACGGTCTTCGTCTGAACGTAGGGGGCTATGCTGTCGATGCGGTCGGCCCAGTGCTGCCACGCCTTCGTCTCTGCCTTTCCCTGCACATAGTTCCCAGCCTGCAGCACCAGCCGGCTCGGGTCCTGGGTGAAGTCCCCAAACGCATTGCCAAGCCCCAGGATCAGCTCGCCGTTGATCCGGTCTGCATGGCACGTCAGGCAATTGTTCGAGACAATCTCGACCCCGTCTTCGTTCACATGGGAGGTGAGTGCAAAAGGCAATTCTGCATTTCGGCCTTCGCGTCCGGTAACCAGTGCGTCCGGTTCTGTCTGCCGATTAAGCCGCCGATACGCGCCATATGGAATGCCGCAACTCACATAGGGGGCGTTCAGGAGCGCGTGGCGGCCCGCATCAGGAGCTCCATCGCGTTGTGGCGCGGCGGGCACCGGCCCAGTCGGGGAGCGGTACTGGTCCGCGTCGATTGCCGTGTTCGGGGCCTCTCGCCAACTGACCAGCCAGACGGCGCCCGCAAATGCCAGGACGGCCACCACGATCAAGCTGACAAGGGTCGACATCCGGGTCATGGCGCTGAGTAACCCGTCAGTTGCAACGTCCCAACACCCGACACAACCGTGTTCGCGCGACGGCCACTGCTCTGAACCATCCCGCTCCAGACCGGAACCGCAGTGTCGAATGCCTGCGCGTCAGCCAGGGGCACTATTGTAATGTCGAGGTTCGGGCCGAGAAGCCGCCATTCGACCGGATATTCTGCACCCGTTACCGGGTCTCGCCACGTCCTGGAGGATGTCATCTGCAGGCTCTTCTCGTCCAGAAGCGACGCCGTTCCATCGGGCGAAACGACGAAGCCGCTCACGACGGGTGCTCCTGCGCCATCGATACGTCGTGTGCGGATCACCGACAGGTCGGTCCCGTCGCCTAGCTGAAGCTGCAGGCGATCCGAGGCCACCGGGCGCATGCCGGGCAGCGGAAGCTCTCCCCAGACGTGATCAAACCATGCCGACCCGGTGACGGTCTCTTCGCCCAGGCCCTGATCTATGGTGCCTTCCACCGCGAGCCGCGTCATCGAATATCCCACAAAGGGGGCGCCGGCATCGTCAGGGGTTAGGGCGAGGGTTGGCTTTTCCGGCCGCATGACGAGATCGACGACGGCCTTGTCCAGCACCGTGGCGTAGAGCGTCATGTACGACCCGGACTCATCGCTGTCGAAGCGGAGAAACCAGTTGTCGAGGCGAAGCTCCTGGGCGCTTGGATCATACCCTCCAAGGCCGCGCGTGCCACGCCCAAAACGCTCCTCGCCAAAAGCATGCTCTACGAAAGTATTGAAAATGGCGACGTGTCCTCGGTTGATTTCGCGGACGTCCCAGATGGATGTCGGCGGCGGTGCGTCGCCAGATATGATGCCAAGCCGGAGAAAGGAGAATTGAAACCCCAGTTCTTTGCCGTCCTCATTCCTCAGATGGGTCGCGACATGCCAGCTTTCTGTTCGGGAATTGGTGTGGTGCCCATGGTCCTTGGGGAGGTCTAACTTCCAACTCGGCGACGGCCCTTGGAAGCCGTCACTCGACACCTCCATGAGGGCTGACAACAAGTTAGCTTCGTCGGCATTGCTCGATGAAGTTCTCTCCACTTCGGACGGCGGCAGTGCCCAGTAGAGTGCACCGGCGACCGCGAGCACGAGTGCGAGTGCCAAAAGAATGATGTTTCTTGAAATAGGCCGCCTCCAGAAGCTTGTCCTACTGGGAAGACTAGTCTCTGTGACCCGAATGTGAAGAGGCGGGCGAGCCAATAGGCTGCGAAATGTTTGAGTGGCGAGGATGGGACCGGTTCTCAGGTTCGCGACTGAGGCGGAGTCAGGGCTCCCCTATCCGCTCGGCGACCAGTTCCTGCAAGCGCCAGAGACCCTGATCATGCATACCGCGCGCCTCAAGCTGAGTAACCGTGTTCAGGAGATAATCGGCGCCAGTTCCCAGATGGCCGCAGCTTTGCGCCAGAACATCGGCAACCTCTTCAGGTGTAAGATCACCGGCATATTTTGGCGACCCGCTGTTCATCACGAAAACCTGCGCCGACACTGGCCCCGAATCCGTCTCTACCGTCAGCCAGCGTGGAATGTTTGTGATCGGCTTAACTGTGAACTCGCGTCGGAACAGCTGGTTGAACTGTGTCTCCAGGTCCGTGTCAGGCAATTCAAACAAGACGCCCTGACATTCGCCACCGCGGTCAAGCGACATCATAAGCCCTGGATATTCCGGCGATCCGCAAAATCGCCATTGGCGGAGACAGAACGAACGGCGCCAGTCCCGCAGAATACCGCCCTGCTCCCCGCGATGCTCGATCTCTGGCCTCCAGATCAAGGAACCGTATGCAAATAACTCAGTCGGTTTATCCGGTGCCGGGTGCGAAGCCAGAACGCGGCCCACCCAGTCCGCGTAGTCTTCGTCTGTCTGGGGCTGCAAACCTGGTGGCTGCCCGCGGTCCTCAATTTCCCGATGAACCCGCGCAACATGCGCAGGTGTCAGCGATAACACTCTAGTGCCGTGTTCCATTGATTTTCCTTATCTCTCGCCGTGAGCTTGCGTCGACGAACCAGAAACTGAACGAAACTTTGGGGCTCGCGCGGGGCTCCAAGCCAGCGCCTCCTTGAGAGGCCGCAGTGTGGGTAATTATAGCGGGAAGCCGGGCTTGATGCTTTGGCGTTCTTTACTGACACTCTCTTCGCCGAACTCCTTCCATCGGACGCTGTAGCTCCATATTCCGAGCCCGGCGGCTATATCAACGTCATGGACGATGATGACAACGGACGTGTGCGCGATAACTACGGCGTTAATTATGATCGCCTTGTCGAGCTAAAGCGCCGTTACGACCCCGACAACTTTTTTCGGATTAACCAAAACATCGCTCCGTGAAAGAATGGTCGAGTGACCTGATAAACCTGCCTCCAAAGGTGCCTTGCCGTGACCTTGGAGGCAGAGTGTCTCTCCCCCTCGCTTTTCGACCGATTTCGTAATGTTCAAATTCTCTGGGGACTGCGGCGACAAGAGGCCATGGCTCACACGTCCTCTTTCCAAAGAATTAAAGTCTTGCGTGACCGGCTCATGCCACCGGATGACGCGATAATTAAAACAGAGCAATCTACAAAAAGTCGCCCTGACAGTTATTATGTGAAAGCGAATTCAGCTCGCCAACAGCCAGCTCAAAGCTGACCGCAAATGGGCTCCAAAGAAAACGTGACCAAAACCGATACTCAAAGTGAGCCTTCGACCGTTTGGGTCAGGTAATCAAGCGGCTCGATTTTTTT
>NZ_JBVCWP010000292.1:0-4530 GCF_057460485.1 Boseongicola sp. | reverse complement strand
AGCTTTGTCCGCATAGCGGATATTGGCTCACAATTCAGGTAGATGCCCTCTCTGGGCTCAAGGTCACCGATACCGGAACAAAGCAGCTGCGAAACTGTGTCCCAAGAACGCAGAATAAACTCACCTGTTCGGCATGCGTCTTCACCTTGGCTTTTTGGCAAGGTTGCCCGGCAACGACGGCTTTTGCGGCGACAGCAGATAAACCATCAAAAGGCGATCAGGTGCCAAAATGGGACTCCAGACGGTCAAATGCAGTGTTTATGGTGTCATCTTCCACGCAGTAGGCCATGCGAACGTGGTTTTCTCCCGACGGCCCAAAGGCGCTGCCAGGCGTGACTGTTATCTTAACCTCATTCAGCAAATAGTGCGCAAATTCGACGGCGCTTTCGTGCTTTGCCACGATGCGCGGAAAAACGTAGTAGGCCCCGTCCGGAGGCACGTATTGAAATACATGTTTCAAGCGATCCAGCCTTTCGCAGATCAGGGACCTGCGGCGGCCGAGAATAGTGCTGAACTCGGCCAAATGGACAGGCTCGGCCCCCAACGCCGCGATGGCCGCAACCTGCGATATCCGCGGGGTACAGATCATCGTGAGGTCGTGGATCTTCACGATCTCGTCTCTTAGACCCGCAGGCAGAACCATGTAACCGACCCGCCAACCGCTCATTGCGTAGGCTTTGGAGAAGGTGAACAGATAGGCAATGTTGTCAGTGTATTCCGGCGCCGTTGCGAGATTGAAAAAGCGGTCGCTGTTTTCGTAGGTGAAATAGCTGTAGGGATCGTCAAGAATAATCAACAGCCCATGTTTCTTTGCAATGTCGGCGGCGGCCCGCAGGGTCTCTTCGGTCAAGATACTTCCCGTGGGATTGGAAGGTGACACCAGAACGATGGCTTTGGTCCGCGGTCCGATCAGGGCAGGTAGCGCTTCGATATCCAACTGCCAGCCGCTCGCTTCGTCCATCTTCCAAAAAACCGGAGTTCCGCCGTTAAACCGGATCTGCGTGATGTGCGAAACGAAACCCGGATCGGTGACAATAACCTCGTCTCCCGGATCGACGATCACATGAAAGAGCGTGTTTAGTCCTTCCATATTTCCTGCCGTTATCATCACGTTTCGCTCCGGGTCGACGGGGAGGCCGGTTCTGCGTGAGTGCTCCCGCGCGGCTGCTTCGCAAAGTTCGGGAAGGCCACCCGGCAGCGCATACATTCCTATCTTTGGGTCATCTTCAAGCCTTCGGGCGACGGCCTGCCTGATTGGTTCCGGCGTCGGAAAAGAGGGCAAACCCCAAGCAAGCGAGGCGGCACCGGGAACTTTCGCACTCAAGATCGACATTTCCTTGATAGCGGAAATCGTAACGGACCGGGAACGGGCAGAAACCATTTCAGAAACGCTGCTTTCAGTCTTTGTCATCCGGAAACCTCATTTCCTGGAAACGTGGCTGTCGTCAAATAGTATATAGGATTGCGGCAAGCCCTTAACTCGAGGCGCCGGTCAAATCTTTGGATTGATTATGCTGCTTTTCTAGAGTGTTGCAAGCAACGCAGAGATTTCGTCAGAAGAAACGTGGTTCAAACAGGCTGGGCGGGTTATGAAACCCTCGCATCGCAAGAACAGCCATTTGCATCAGTCTAAAGCACCATTTGAAGTCATCCGCTTGGCGGTCATTTTGCCAGTCCGTTTTCGGCACTTCCCATCACCAACCCCACGTTGGCAGAAAAGTGTACCACAGCTTTCCGGCAATGCGGCGAAGGACCGCCCTGAGTCCAAACTGGGCATTAAATGAGGGCGGTGAACCTGAATGCAAAGTGGCAACAACAGACGTTCACTGAATGCCAGGGCACAGGGCTGCGAAAAACAAAGGGATATGGTTTCAAATCGGGCTATCAGAATTGCCTTGGGCCGCTGTCAGCTCTCGACCTGGTCGAAATGTTGATTCCCCAAGTTGACTTTTTTAACTATCGTTCTCAAAACCCACGACCTAATAAGGCGCCAAGATCATGGACCTGGCCTATATACTCATCACACTCGGCGCCCTTTTTGCGGCTGGACTGACAGTCAACGAGATTGGCAAACGCACCCGGCTGCCGCGCGTTACCTTACTACTCGGCTGCGGGATTATTGCCGGCGGCTCCGGCTTTAATCTGATCCCTCTGAACAACGAAGTCTGGTACGAATTCCTGTCGATAACGGCGCTGACGATGGTCGCCTTCCTGCTTGGGGGCTCGCTGACCAAGAAAAACCTGTACGCCCACGGCAAACCCATTCTGCTGATTTCAGCCTCGATCGTCCTCACGACTCTTGTCGTTGTAAGTTTGGGTCTCTGGATGCTTGGAATGGATATTGCAATCGCGCTGCTGCTTGGCGCTATCGCTACAGCTACCGCCCCGGCCGCGACGCAAGACGTGATTCGCCAATCCGGGGTAAACAGCGGTTTTACCGACACCCTGAAGGGTGTTGTTGCTATTGACGATGCTTGGGGACTGATAGTTTTCAGTCTGATGATCGCGCTGGCACATCACTTGAACGGAAATGTTGACGCTCAGATTCTGCCCGACGTCATCTGGGAACTTGGTGGGTCCATTCTGCTCGGCGCTCTGATAGGCCTTCCGGGCGCTTTTCTCACTGGTCGCCTCACAGGGGGCGAGCCGCTGCAAATAGAGGCGCTTGCGCTCGTTTTTTTAACTGCTGGCCTTTCGATGTGGCTGGACCTGTCATACTTGATTTCCGGTATGACCGCCGGAACGATAATCGTGAACCGGGCGCGTCACCACACGCGCGCTTTCCACGAAATAGAGCACATACAGTGGCCGTTTATGATCTTGTTTTTCATTCTTGCGGGCGCAGCTCTGGAAACCTCAACCATTGCGACAATCGGAAATATCGGGTTGGCTTACGTGGTTTTGAGGACGGTCGCCCGCGTAGTTGGCGGTTGGATGGGAGCAGCCCTCGGAGGCGCACCGGAAGCTGAGCGTGGCTGGTTCGGCATCGCACTGATGCCTCAGGCAGGGGTGGCAATTGGCATGGCACTGGTGGCCAGCGCGCAATTTCCCGATGCATCTGAAACAATTATTGCGCTCACAGTCGGAACCACGGTTGTATTCGAAATAATTGGGCCTGCCGCGACCCTGTTCGCGATCCGTCGGGTGACCAAACCGGAGATGCGTAACTGAATGAGCTGGCAGCAAAGAGCTCGTCTTTCACCACCGGGTAACCAAGATGCGTCGGCGAAGGGCAACTCTAAACGCATAGAGATATTCATTCTGTCCGGGACATTACGACTGTTCACTGTTGAGAACCCGCAAGTAATAGGCCACGGTGAAATCACAGAATTTTCAGCTCGAGGCCGCATCCGCTATAACCTTCCATGACGAGGTGTTCAAAGTCGGCCGCTAGCGTGAAAAGGGGATAAGAAAGGCGGGGCAGATGGACCAATATCACACTGCATCTCTGAAGGACGCATTGCGCGCGCTTGACACTTCCCCTGACGGGTTGAGCGAGCAGGAGGCGGCCTCGCGGATCAGGACCTTCGGCCCAAATGAGTTGAAAGTCGGCAAGAGCACGCCAGAGATCATCAAATTTCTTCTTCAATTTAAGAACTTCTTCGCCATTCTCCTGATTGTGGGTGGCGGTTTGGCAATGACTGCTGAGCGCATGGATCCTGGCCAAGGCAATCTCTACATCGCCATCGCTTTGGTCGGCGTGGTAATTCTAAATGCCGCCTTCACATATTTCCAAGAGCATCAAAGCGAAAGGATCATGGACAGCTTCAACAAGATGCTGCCGTCAAAAATTACTGCCATTCGTGACGGGCAGCCCCGCGAAGTCGCGGTTGCCGAACTGGTTCCGGGCGATGTGATCATCCTGAATGAAGGCGACCGGGTGCCTGCGGATGGCCGCTTGATCGCGGCCAGGGAGTTGAAGGTCGATAATTCATCGCTGACCGGCGAGAGCGAACCCCAACTTCTGGACGAAGGCAAATCTGCCGAGAACCCGCTCGAAAGCCCAAACATGGTCTTTTCGGGATCGCTGGTACAGAATGGTGAAGGCCGGGTTGTGCTGTGTAATACCGGCATGCGCACCCAGATCGGGAACATTGTCGAGCTGACCAAGGTCACCGAGGCCACTGAGACGCCGATCCACAAGGAACTCAAGTACTTCATCAAGGTCATCAGCTTCATCGCGATTATACTTGGGGTGAGTTTCTTTATCGTCTCTGTTGCCATCGGAAACGGGGTGGTCAGCAGCCTGATCTTCGCAATCGGAATCATCGTGGCAAATGTGCCCGAGGGTCTGTTGCCGACCGTAACGCTGAGCCTGACGATGGCAAGCCGCCGGATGGCGGAGAAGAACGCGCTGATCAAGAACCTCGAAAGCGTGGAAACCCTTGGCTCGACAACGGTGATCTGCACCGACAAGACCGGCACGCTGACCCAGAACCGGCTTGGCGTGAACACGGTTGTTGTCGGCGGTGATGCTTACCGCGCCGACGATTTGGATGTTGCCAAGGCTGCTGCATTCGAGCGGCTCTT
>NZ_JBVCWP010000291.1:0-4562 GCF_057460485.1 Boseongicola sp. | reverse complement strand
GATTATCTGGTTGCGAACGGGATCATGGGCCGTGAAGAGGCCATCAATTACCCTGACCAAAGCTGCCTGACATCGGTGCTGATCGGTCGCGATATTGCGCAGGTTGATTGCAGGACCGAGCCGGTACAGATCAAGGACGGCGACATTCTTATTGTTGCCAGTGATGGACTGCAATTTCTTTGCGAAGAACAGATTGAGGGCGTCCTGCGCTTCACGCAGAAGCGTTCAGCGGAAGATATAGGCGCGGCCCTTATGAAAGAGGTCCAGAAACTGGACGATCCCAGCCAGGACAATGTCTCTTTGTGTGTCGTAAAAGTTATGGCGCAGGGTGCCGGGACGGTTGGGAATGATCAAGATCAAGATCAAACCATCTCGCGCTCTCAGCAACACAGCAACACGTCGATCACAATCATGGCAAAGGTGATGCGGAAGAAGAAGGCAACAGGATGATGAATTCTCGGGGAGACCTCCGTTGAACCAGGCAATTAGGATCAACCCGGTTATCGATCGGTTGGAAAACATATTAGCCAGGGGCGATATTCCGGCCCCCTATGACCGCTGGGGCGCACGTCTGCTGGCGCATCTGACAAAGCCGGTGCAGGTTGTCGTGACCGGCCTCGCCGGAAGCGGCAAGTCGACTCTGATTGAAATGATGTCGGCACAACCTGTTATCGGCCAGCATTTGGAAGTACCTATCATAGAACTGGCCTATGGCGAAAAAGAGCGCGGTCTGTTCGAAAGACAGGACGGCTCAATGACCAGTTTCCCGGGGTTTCTGAAGGATTGCGAATGTCCTCAGGATTCAATCCGTGCCCGACAAGAATTGCCCGATACGAAACTGATCAGCCAAACTTTTGTTGAGATCGGACTTTCGGGCGATCTTGCGCAAAAACGAGCGATCCTTAGTTCCGCATGCGAGCGCGCGGACATCATCATTTGGTGTAGTCAGGAGTTTTCCCAAGAAGAGCAGCACCTGTGGGCAAGCGTGCCCGACCAGATTAAGGATCACAGCTTTTTGGTTCTGACCATGGCGGACCGCCAGTTGATGCGCGATGTGCTGTCAAAAAATATTGCCCGGCTGGAATCCATCGTGGCGGATGAATTCATGGGGCTTTATCCCGTGGCCACCATTCAGGGGATCGCGGCGCAGACATCCGGCGAGGGTCTGAATCAGGCTCTCTGGACGTCGAGTGGCGGAAAGCACTTGATGGAGCCGGTGCTCAGACAGATCAAGCAGGGGCGTGGCGCCGATGTCGATCAGGCCCGGATTTTCCTGAATCGCTTGGCTGCACGCACGCCGGAGGTCGATGTCGAGGGGCGCGAGGCCCCGCAGATGCCGGATCCGATTGCCATAGATGGCCCGGACACCAAGGAAAAGAGCGAGGCCGCGACAAGAGCGGATGAAGTGGCTGTGGATGACGTGGCGCCGGATGCGCGATCCGTTGCCCTGTTGTCCGAAGCCGTTGACATGCTTCAACAGCGCGCCCGCGAGATGCTTGATGAAATGGACCATAATGACAATCTGGATGCCGGTGCCATTCTGAATAGTTGTACGGAGGCAATGTCGTCGCTGGCAGGATTGCTCGACACGGCACCGGTAAATGACCCCACCGCCCAAGGTGTACGCGAAGACGTGCAGGAGGGCGAAGAAATGCTGATGTTGTTCCAACTGGAATACAGCGAGGAGGCTGCGCTGGACGCCGTAACCCTGCTTTTGCAGATGAGAAAGGAGCTTATAGACAAAGTCGTCTGATAAAGAATTTTCAACTTCAGGAAATCTTTCCTCAGACCCGTCCAATTATCAACACATTTGATTACCATTTTTGCCATGGCAAAAGTGCGCAACGCTTGGTTGTTCCGAGTTTTCAAATACGGCGAAATGTATCCGCAACGCAAATGACACCGGAAATCTAATGAACATTGAAGTTGAAATTGATCCTGCCACCAACATCCGGGCTTCAGCGCACCGAACCAATCTGAGTTCTGGCATGGAAGACCTTGCAGCTTTCGCCCAAAAGGCTTCAGAGCTTGAAGGCGCACTGGATAGGCTTGTCGATCTGACCGGAGAAGAATCGCGCCGGTCTGTGTCACGCCTCAAGGATCAACTTGCGGCGTTTGAACCCTCAGTCACGGTCCTTGGTCAGGTGAAATCAGGGAAAACATCGCTGATCAATGCCATGACCGGCTGGGCCGATTTGTTGCCTTCGGATGTCAATCCCTGGACCTCTGTGGTCACATCCCTTCACCTGACCCCCGCCGCCGAAAATGGTGAGACCGGGGCACGTTTCCAGTTTATGACCGAAGAGGAATGGGATCGCCTGACCACCAAGGGCGGCAGGATTGGCGAACTGGCCGGGCGCGCCGGCGCAGAAGGCGAACTGGGCAAGATACGCGAACAGATACACTCCATGCGCGAGAAGTCCCGCAGGCGCCTCGGCAGAAATTTTGAACTGCTGATGGGGCAGGAACATGAGTACGGGTATTTCGACAAGAACCTGCTTGAGCGGTATATTTGCCTGGGCGACGATTTTGACGTGCCGGGTCACGACCCGGCCAGTGATGATCAGGGCCGATTTGCAGATATAACCCGTTCGGCCGAGCTTTACCTGAATTGCCATACTATGCCGTTTCGTCTGTGTCTTCGCGACACACCCGGCGTCAACGACACGTTCATGATGCGCGAAATGGTGACGATCAGAGCCATCCGCGACAGCCGCGTGTGTGTGGTTGTCCTGTCTGCGGGGCAGGCACTGACCTCTGTAGATATGGCGTTGGTCAGGATGATCTCGACCCTCAAGTCGCGCGAAGTAATCATCTTCGTGAACCGCATTGATGAATTGTCCGATCCGGCCAATCAGATGATCGAGATCGAGGAAAGCATTCGCGGGACGCTGAAGAACAATGATGGTCCTCAGGACGCACAGATCATTTTCGGTAGCGCCTACTGGGCGGGTAAGGTTCTGCATGGAGAGTTGGGCGACATGTCCGAAGCCAATGCCGATGCGTTGCTGAACCTTACCAAAGCCGTTCTCGGTACAACAAAAATAGATCAGTCGCCGTCTGCCCATGTATGGGAATTGTCAGGCTTACCCGCCCTCATGCGAGCACTGTCATCACAAATCGTACTCAGCCTGGGCGAGCCATTTCTGAAGAAAATTGCATCTTCAGCCGTGGCAATTGCGACATCACAGAAAGCCGCGCGAACGGTAATGGTTGAAGGTAACGATTTCACATCTGATGTCAGCATGTACGAGGTTCGAACCGAATTCGAGCGGATAGCAGAGACGAACCTGAGCAGGTTCAAGGCATCAATGGCAGAAATTTTTGCCGAATATCATACACGCGCAGATCGCGTGCATGAGAACTTTATCGAGCGCGCAACACATTCATTGCTGGCTCACCTTGAGGTTTATGGTGACGAACAGATCTGGGAATATGACCCGGCCGGACTTCGCATTCTGCTGCGATCTGCATACTCGACCATGGGCAGCAAGGTCCGCAAGGATGCCGAGGCACACTATGAAGCCGCAGTATCTGACACGGCACATTTACTTTATCGCTGCTTTGGCCCGGCTGTCGAAGGTATTCAGCTCTCGGTCCCCGGCATCCCTCAAATTCCGTCGCCAGTCACCCTCGGGCAGACGATTGCGTTGGATTTCAATGATAGCTGGTGGGCGATGTGGTGGCGAAGAACGCGAGGCTACCAAGCCTTCGCCAAGCAGTTCCGAGAATTGATCCGCTCTGAGACAGAAGACTTCATGAGACAGATGAAAGATGTCCAGACCTCTACCATCGAAGACGACTTCGTAGAGGAACTGCGCGGTTTTCTTGAAGAGCAGAAAGGTATTCTGCTCGATCTGATTTCCGGAGCGCATCGCTCCGGGACCGTGGAAGACATGTTCTGCGACAAAGATGAGCAAACGCGCAACGATGCGCTGAACAACACGCTTAAGACGTTGGGGCGTTACGTCACATGACCAAGGAGAAGACATTGAACACTGAGAGTCTAAGCCCGGGACCATTGCCCCGAAAACCGCGCCTGGCGTTCATGGGCGAATTCAGCGCCGGGAAAAGCACGCTTTCCAAACTGTTTCTTGGGAATGCGCCACTGCCGGTACAGGTCACCGCAACCCGGCTTCCCCCGATCTGGATCAGCTATGGCGATGAGTCCGCAATTGCCGTGGATCGTGATGGCACCGAGAGAGAGATCGACATTGAAGATCTGGAAGCGATCTGCGTTGACGAAACAAGGATGATCCGTTTGTACAACCGCTCGGAAACTCTGGAGATATGTGATCTGATTGACATGCCCGGAATTTCAGATCCAAGCATGTCGTCGGATGTCTGGTTATCCATGATCCAACACGTCGACAGCGTCGTGTGGTGCACGCAGGCAACGCAGGCTTGGCGCCAATCCGAGGCGGCGGCATGGGAGCTGATCAGGGAGCGGACGAACGGAGATAACATCCTGCTGGTGACACAGGTTGACAAACTTAGGGTTGATCGCGATGTCGATCGTGTGATCAATCGCGTCCGCAAGGAAACCGAGGGTTTGTTCAAAG
>NZ_JBVCWP010000290.1:0-4565 GCF_057460485.1 Boseongicola sp. | reverse complement strand
GGGCAGAGCTCTATGGCGAGCTCGCAGCACTAATAAACCTGGCAAACGAACACCCCCGCTCCAAGGGACCGGGGGTGCAAGTAACGCTGGTTGCGGGGGCTAGATTTGCTCAAGAACGTACCAAGTGGACGTTGAGGCGATCGGCCTAGGTTGGTTGCGGGGGCTGGCAACCAGCGCTATTTGCACCTCGATTGTGCGATTCTATAGGCTAAGTTCCAGGTGCCAATCGCCTCGATTCGAGGCGAGATCCGCTTCAGCCCCAACAGCGGACATGTCAGCGTCGGGCATTGTCATATAAACCTGAACGGGCCTCCAAAGGCCGCTGGTCTGGCGCGTTCAGGCCCCCAGCTGACCGCCGGTTAATCTGACAACGCCTCTACGCTGCTAAGTCTGTGGCGTGCATGTTGCGGAGTGCTTGAGCGCGTTTCACCCTTGATCCGGTCGCCTCGTCGATTGCTGCTAATCTGGCAATGATCCGACACGAATTGGCCTTAGGTGAGCGGAGGTCCGCTTTGAGTCAGAAACGGAAGTCAGGCTCGCCCGGCGCGATGTCCGCTAGGTGCCATTAACGGACGTTGGGCACTAGGTAGCGCAAGTCGGCTATATACCTCTTAGCCAATATTCTCGGGGGTTGTGTCAAACGGCAAATCGAAGAATGGCCGCTAGATCACCGTTTCCAGGCAAATCCGCTTTCCTTACTCCGAGGACGCGAGCGCCAGTCGATAGGGCGCGAGCGGCAATCTCATCGACGACATCGTATGTCGAAGCGCTGGGTCCATCCGCAAGGCTAACCGAACCAGTGACCTCATCGACTACCCCCGGCACGTTGCTGTCAATGTTGACAAGGAGTGTTTCGATAGCACCATACGAAGCGGCTTGAGCCGCATCGGACAAATCTGTCGTCGCTCGATTGGTGCCCGCGCAGTTTTCATACAACACACTAAGTCCCTCGATCTCTCGCGCATTTATGTCATCGAGTATTACTCGTGCTGCAGCTCCGATATCAGCATCCGTCGTCCGGTCGCCAACTGCAGGGATGTGATCCATCACAAGGCTGGGGTAGCTATTCACCGAGCGGTAAATTGAAGCCAAACGATCCGAAGCAGCGAGAATTAGCGGCGTCTCGCGGCCAGAAAGTACGGCGCGAAGTGCAGCATCAACTTTTCTAGCGTATTGGCGCAGCTGGACATTCTGGCCTTCAGTACCGTGGATACGTCGACTATGACCACGGTCATTCAAGGTCGACTTGCTCACGGCACTAGCGGCGTCTCGCGGTAATCCTGGCACCTTCGCTTGCGAAGGAGCCATGCTGGGAAGGACCTCAACTAAACGCGCCGCGTTTTCCGAAAGGACTAGGACGTAGGCCGCATGAGGAAAAGTAATCGCACGCAGAAGTGGATTTAAGTGAAAACGATCCGAGACCTGGACCATTGGTGATAAGCGATTTGCTAATCGAAATGTCTGAAGACTATCGGGCGTAGCCAATACGGCAAGACTGTTTGCCTGAAGACGCCAGAATTCTTCGTCCTCTAGAAGGTCGTCGACGTGCTCAGAAAGCTCCAATAGACGCCTCTTATCAAAACCGCTCTCTTCAAGCTGTTGTCGCCCGGCTGTGTACAAATTGGACAGCTGCGTGAGACTTGCATCTACGTGCTGCGACAGTGGCGTCGTTTCCACATAGATCGAGACGCACGCGTCCGCACGCTTTTCCATTAGTGAGAGAAACTCCGGTCGTGTTGGCAAATCAATATACAGCATGCATGCCTCGTGCTTTCGACGATGGGATGATGGGGCAGAGAAAAGAAGCGCCGTTATCGTCTGGTGATTATCAGATGCAGATCAACAGCGGCAACCTACTATTCACTAAGGCTATAGGCCACCAGTGCCGATGATTGCCGCTTTGGGTCCAAGAAGCTGCGGAGGGCCGGGAAGACGATTGCTCTCAGGGACGCCTCGCCTAAGAAACGACACCATTGCCTCTACAAGTCTCGGACAACCTTGAGTGCTCCATCGTCGGCTGCCGCAACGAGCTCAGCGTGATCGGCCTCGGCGAGATCAGCATACATCTCCGCGAATGCAGTGACGGCTCGGTCGAATGTGGCGTCATCCCCCAGGTAGCCGGCGATCATTGCGGCGTCTCCAGATCGAGCGTGCGCCCGCGCCAGCGCGGTCCCGCACCATCGAGCATAATCACGCAAACCTTTCGGTGTCAGACGATTTACTTCAAAGGAGTACTTGCCATCCCAGAGCTGCCGAACGTAAAAGTCGGTCGGCTGTTCCCCAGGCGCTGTGTATCGCCCCCAACCCAAGAAGGCGTCGGTTGCCGCTTGTATGAGCCGCTGCCCCGTGACGACGCGTTGTCCAGCTTGTCGGCAGGACGTGGCACCGAGATGCTTTTCAAGCACTGAGTCGGTTGCCTCCTTAAGCTGCAGGAAGAGCGGCTCACGGTCGCCCGACTCGAATAGAGCGATAAAGCAGTTGGTGCCAACGCTGCCGACTCCGACCACCTTTAAAGCGATGTCTGTTAGTGAGTAGCGATTGATCAACGCTTGCCGGTCGGGCGCCATAGTTTTGAGATACTCGTCGAACAGCGCTCGGATTCTCTCGCCTTCGGTCCGGCGCTCGTGCCCGGTGAGCGGAACGATGAGTGGCGGTTGGGACACGATCACCGAGCGGCCATCTTGTACCTCGGTGAGCTTCAACAGAGCGCCAAGGCTATTCTTGTGCGATGACTTCCGGCGCACATGCTTGATACTGCGCTCGCGCTCTTTCTCATTCTTGATGGAACTAAGGATCTCGTCGGCGTCGAACCGTACGTAGAAAAGATCGAGAGGGTCCATCAGTGACGCCTCGATCATGGTTGTACGGTAGGCACGTACGGCCACGCGAGCGACCTTGAGACACTGCTTCACATCGAACTTGTTTTCGCGCGCGGCGACAACACAGCTCGCGGCAAGCCGCTTGACGTCCCAGTCAAAAGGTCCCCTCAGGGTCTCGTCGAAATCGTTTATGTCGAATACCAGCCGACGATCGGAAGTGGCGAATAGGCCAAAGTTCGACAAGTGGGCATCTCCACATAACTGAACCTCAAGGTTGACCCGCCCCGAGGCCGCAAGGTCTGCAGCCATTACCCCGGCCGACCCACGCAGATAAGCAAAGGGGGTCGCGAGCATCCTTCCATAGCGTATCGGAACGAGTTCGCTCACTCGGCGCGCATCCTGGGAGCGGAGAATTGATAACGGATTCGCCCGTCCAGGCGTCACTAGCTCCGCGTGTGACTCCAAAGAATGAGTCTCGCGCTGGGCTCTTCCAGCAGCGGCCCGCTCCGTGCGAGACGCGAGAGGGGGCCACAACACTCCGTCGAAAAAACTTGAGGTGTCCATCATTAACGCGGCCATCGCAGCACCGCCGCGCTGGCGGGGCGAATATCTTTCTTATTCGCCAGCATAAACTTGTACCCGATAGACTAAAGCCGACGCGAACCCTACTTTAGACGTTGGCTCGGTCTCAGAACAGCGCAATCGACCTCGCTTCAGCGGATCCGGCACTCTCATCTATCAGGGAAAGAGATACCCTTTAAGCATTGGCGGGCCGATGTCGATTCTTGTGCTGGACTCCGATGCGCACCGGAGGCGCGCCGACGCTCTTGCTCTCAACGTCAAGCTCAAGATCCTCGAAAATCAAAAATCTGAGATCGAGACCAAAATCGCCGCAGCGCCGGAAGCCGAACCCCTGCTCCACCCTGCACTGGCAAATGTCTATCGCAAGACCGTCGCGGAGCTTCAGACCATAATCCACAATCCGGAGACAAGCCGCGAAGCCTTCGGTCTCATAAGGGGCTTGATTGACGCCGTCATTCTCACGCCAGTCAACGGCGAGCTCGAAATCGAGCTACGCGGCGACCTCGCCTCTATCCTCGCCCTGTCCAAGACCGGAGAAAACAAAGCCTTCTCCGCTACGGAGAAGGCTTAGCTGACCTCGGACTGCCGATACAGCACGACCGCTTTACACCCATAAGCGGACATCCGTGGGCCCTGCATCGATGTCAGCTAAGTGCCAGAAGCGGACATTAGTCTGTCTGAGCTTTTGATAGCTTTTGCGGTAGCTACGAGGCGATTTGTCCCGTCAGATGCTTGAAGCATCGTGCAAAACCGGTGATGTTCGGCGTTAGAGCCCTATTGCGGTTACCGAGCCATCACACCGACAATCTTGAGGGAGTGAAATCTGAT
The DNA here is from genome assembly GCF_057460485.1 of Boseongicola sp. Taxonomy (NCBI): domain Bacteria; kingdom Pseudomonadati; phylum Pseudomonadota; class Alphaproteobacteria; order Rhodobacterales; family Paracoccaceae; genus Boseongicola; species Boseongicola sp. The sequence goes on along the minus strand of NZ_JBVCWP010000290.1, from coordinate 336 downwards.
GAACATTGGAGCCACCAAGGCGCTGCTTTTTGCTTGCATGGTCAGCGCAACCACGGTCGTCGTCGGTGCTGCTGCACAGGAGAAAGATGCGCCACGCCAGGTCCTCTTCAACAACGTCAACGTTTTTGACGGCAAGAGTGACAGGCTCGCCGAAGGCATGAGCGTTCTGGTCGAAGGGAACTTGATCAAGACGGTCTCCGCCGAAGCGATTGACGCACCGGAAGCATTCGTGGTCGATGGCGAAGGCCGGACATTGATGCCCGGTCTGATCGACATGCATTCTCATTTGTGTATCCGCAACGGGATGCTTGAGTTCCGTGATGATTATGATCAGAT
>NZ_JBVCWP010000289.1:0-4582 GCF_057460485.1 Boseongicola sp. | reverse complement strand
GATGATAACCGATGGTCCGGTGCGCGATGTGACCGGATTGATTGCGCTTGAAATGCCTGTGTGGTGCACAGGCTTGGTTGCCTCAACACTAACAAAAAAGGTCCCGGCACGGCAGGCTTGCCGGTGAATATCGGCTCACAGCGCGTGGAAACAAGCGATATGATCGTCGCAGACCGGGACGGCGTGGTCGCGGTGCCCTTCGACGAGATTGACGCTGTGGCCGAGCGATCCGCACGCATCCTCACGATGGAAGCAGAAGACAACAAGGCTGTGCGGGACGGTCTGGTGATGCCCGATATCTACGACAGACTTCTCGACAGCGACCGAGTGAAATGGATCGACTGATCTGCGGGCTTTGCAAGATCGCAACAGTCCGGTTCCAATTCGGAAACAATAGGCGACAAGCAACACATTTTTAACCACAGTGGTGTCTGGTTCGGCTGGGGTGGCCGTATCGGAGATACCGCCATGGACGCTGCCGCGTTGCTTTTAATCTTGGTCGCAAAGACCTTCTTCCTTGGATTGCCTCTGGGTGTCGCATGGCTGGCGTTTCGCCGTCTCGTGCTGTCTGAGACGCTGAACGCCTGGATTTACGCGGGCGTCGGCTTGTTTGCAGCCTTTACGGCAGCCGGACTTATGCCATGGGCATTTGGGTTTCAGCCCGCGGCTTGGATGTTTCTTGTCTTTGGGTTTCTGTGTCCGCCCTTGTGGCTGGCCACAGTCGTGCTTTGCGGCATGGGGCGGATCTCGGGGTATGACTTGGCGGAGACGGACGTGGATGACACGTCATTGCCCGTGCAAGCTTCCGCGCAGGTTCAATCCACCCCGCGCGTGCCGCCTGCGCCATTGCTATTGGAACAGCCGATCTGGCCCAAGCCGGAAAAGGCAGTATTCCGCACCCACCGCACCCTTCTGCGCGAAGCCCGCAAGATGGCCGGCGAACGCATGAAATCCGAGCCCATTGACCGCAGTGTTTTGGACGTCGCGCGCAGCATGCGCGGCAATTCCAACACAACAAAGCGGCGCATGCGCCCCCTGTTGCCCCCACCCCACGCAATAAGCGACTTTCCCAACCTGCCGTTCTTGCAGAGATAATCGAGTTCTCCCCAAGCAATGTAATCGGCGAAACGCGTTGTTTCGGCGCGAGGGCTTAGTGAAACCGAAAATTTAGAGTACTTAGTGCGCATTACGTGTGTGTTTATGAGTATTGGAGAGCGGCTATGACGGTCGAAGTTCAGCGCGTTTTGTGGCGTTTTTCGAAAGCATTTCAGATTACCGCGATGTTTGTTTTTGCGATGATGGCCGTTGGCTCGGCCATCGCGCTTAGCCTGTTTGTCACTGGATTGATCGACTGGCCCGTCTTGCTTTTGCAGTTGGACGGCGGCGGTATGGTGAATGTCGCCCCGGCGATGATCGCGACGGGCTTTGTGCTGTCGGCACTTTTTCTGGCGTTCATGCCTGCGAACTGGCGCGTTCTAGCCTTGGAAAATTCGCACCGCTCATTCCGGATGCAGATGGAAGACGTCACCCGCGCCTATTGGATCGCCCACCGCGCTGACCGCGAAGGCACATTCGAGATGACTGCAGAATTTGACGCCGTGCGCGAGCGTATCCTCTTCCTGCGCGACCACCCTGATCTTGGCGATCTGGAACCAGACGTTATGGATGTTGCGGCACAGATGAGCCGTATCAGTGCGGACCTTGCCGCGCGGTATTCCGACGAGAAAGTCACCCGCGCCGAAGGCTTCCTTGCTCAACGCCGCCAAGAAGCCGCCATGATGGACACGCGGATCGAGCAGGCGTTGGAGGTGACCCGCGATCTGCGCCGCCTGGTGGATGCGGTTGAGATGGACGAATGCATGGCCGCTTCGCGACTTGATCGCTTACGCAGCGAGCTGGATGGCTTGCTGCCGCACTTCGACCTTGCCCCGACAACGGCTGTAAAGCCGATCAAAAAGGCGAGTGTTGTCCGACTGGCGGCGGCAGGCGGGCGCAGTTCCCGAACGGTCCAGGCAGCAGAGTAACGTTTTGGCGCTTGGCAGGTCCCCTTGGCCCGCGTAGCAACTGATATGATTTTGAAAATCGCCAATCTAGCCCTGCTCGTTCTGTTTCCCGTCGCGTGGTTCGCGCCTCTGCTTTACGCCGGGTTGCTGCCGCTGTTCGGGCTTTCCGAAATCTCGATTATCTCGGGCTTGCAATCGCTTTGGCAAAGCGATGTGGTGCTGGCGTTGCTGGTCAGCTTCTTTGCGATCTTCGCGCCTGTGCTGAAATCCATCGGCATAGCGCTTATTCAGTTCCGCCTCGCAAGCCCACGTATATTGCCCGCGCTGCACGTCATGGGCAAACTGGCAATGGCGGACGTTTTTTTGATGGCTCTCTATATAGTCGTTGTAAAAGGCGTCGGATTGGGCCGTGTCGAGACCGGCTGGGGGCTCTATCTGTTTACGGGGCTCGTGCTGGGCCAGATCGCGATCACCTTTCTCTATGAACGTCAGCGCAAGGGCGCGAAGGCCAGTTGAACCCGCGCCCGCGCTCAGGCAAAAGGTGAGCCATGGCAAAAGCGGCTTCCTTCACCTGTTCAACCTGCGGCGCGGTTCATTCCAAATGGTCCGGGCGCTGTGATGATTGCGGGGGGTGGAACACGATCTCGGAAGACAAGCCCTTAACCAAGGGGCCTAAAGCCAAAGGTTTGGGCGTCGTGCGCGGCCAAAAGATCGAGCTGACCGCCCTTGATACTGCCGAAGCCCCGCCGCCCCGCACCATGTCGAAGATGGGCGAATTGGACCGGGTGTTGGGCGGCGGGCTTGTGGCGGCCTCAGCCGTGCTGGTCGGCGGCGATCCTGGAATTGGTAAGTCAACCGTACTTTTGCAGGCGGCTGCGGCGTTTGCCAACCAGGGCATGAAGGTCATCTATGTTTCCGGTGAGGAAGCGGCCGCACAGGTGCGCCTGCGCGCGAAACGCCTAGGATTGGGCGGAGCAAATGTGCAGCTCGCGGCCGAAACCAACCTGCGCGATATCCTCACCACGCTTGAGGCAGAAGCGCCCGGTTTGGCCATCATCGATTCGATCCAGACCATGTGGCTTGATACCGTCGACAGCGCGCCGGGCTCTGTCAGTCAGGTCCGCTCGGCAGCACATGAATTGACGACCTTCGCCAAGCGAAACGGCATCAGTGTTATCCTTGTAGGCCACGTCACCAAAGACGGTCAGATCGCGGGTCCCCGCGTGATCGAACACATGGTCGATACAGTTCTCTATTTTGAGGGCGAGCGCGGCCATCAGTTCCGCATTTTGCGCGCAGTGAAGAACCGCTTTGGCCCCGCCGACGAGATTGGCGTCTTCGAGATGACCGGCGCCGGTCTGGCCGAAGTGGCGAATCCGTCGGCTTTGTTCCTGTCCGACCGCGAAACCCCGGCGCTCGGATCTGTGGTGTTTGCAGGCATCGAAGGCACGCGTCCGGTCTTGTGCGAAATTCAGGCGCTGGTCTCTCCCGCCCCGGCCGGACAAGCGCGTCGCTCGGTTGTGGGCTGGGACGGTGGGCGCCTTGCGATGATTTTGGCCGTGCTGGAATCGCGCTGTGGGATCCCGTTTCAGGGCCTCGACGTCTATCTGAACGTTGCCGGCGGCCTTCGCATCACCGAACCTGCCGCCGATCTGGCTGTGGCCGCGGCGCTACTTTCGGCACGCGAAGACGTGGCACTGCCTGAGGGCACTGTCGTTTTCGGCGAAATCAGCCTATCAGGAGGCTTGCGACCGGTCGGTCAGACAGAAACCCGTCTGAAAGAGGCGCAAAAGCTTGGGTTCACCCGTGCTTTGATCCCCGACCGTAGCAAAACAGGCGCCATTGCGGGTGTCACGGCTCAAAAGATGCCGGATCTCGCAGCGCTGGTCGGCGACGTTTTTGGCGCTGGCTGATTAACGAACGGGCAAGGCACAGAGGCAGATATGGAAAGCTTCACTATTCTCGACGGCATCGTCGCCGCAATCATCCTTCTTTCCGCCGTTCTGGCGTATTCGCGCGGCTTTGTGCGTGAAGTGCTGGCAATTGGCGGCTGGGTCATTGCGACGGTTGTGGCATATTACCTTGCACCTGCGGCCGAGCCTTTGATGCGCGAAGTTCCGGTCTTGAACAACTTCCTCGGAAATTCCGGTGAATTGTCAATGATCGCAGCCTTTGCTGCGGTCTTTGCCGTCGCCTTGATCCTTGTGTCGTTCTTTACGCCGCTTTTTGCCGGAGTGGTTCAACGCTCGGCCATTGGTGGAATCGATCAGGGCCTTGGTTTTCTCTTCGGCGTCGTGCGGGGCGCGCTGTTAGTCGCGATTGCCATGGTGCTTTATGACCGCGCCATCGTCTCCGAGCCTTTCGCCTTCGTCGACGAAAGCCGCACGGCTTCGATCTATGCGCAGGTTTCTGAGGCGCTTGCCGAGCAAATCCCCGAGGATGCGCCGGCTTGGATTGCAGCGCGTTACGAAGACCTGATGAGTCGCAGTTCGATCGCGCCAGAGTAACCAAGCCACCGCCAGCCCTATTTGACCGCTTTTGGCATCCGAATCGTGTGATTCTGAGCAGGTGCAGATACT
>NZ_JBVCWP010000288.1:0-4633 GCF_057460485.1 Boseongicola sp. | reverse complement strand
CCTTCATTTCATCGGTCAGCACATCCGCGCGCGCCATAAAGATTCCACTGTTCCAGTCGTAACCGCCGTCGGCGAGGAAGGACTGCGCCGTTGCAAAATTAGGCTTCTCGCAGAACTGCGTGACGGCGAACGCATCGTCACCAAGTGCGGCGCCGCGCTTGATGTAGCCATAGCCTGTCTCGGAGGAGCGCGGCGTGATCCCGAACGTGACGATGTGCCCGCGCTCCGCATAGGATGCGCTTTGCAACGCAGCTTGCCTGAAGCCTTCGGCGTCGGGGATGTGATGATCAGCGGGGAGGAGCATCAGAATACCCTCCGCGTCGAGATCGCCGATAATCTTTGCGGCGACTGCGGCGGCGGCGGCCGTGTTACGGCCGATCGGCTCGAGCACGAGCGCCGTCGGCGTGATGCCGAGCTCCTGCAACTGGGCGGCAATCAAAAAGCGATGGTCCGCATTGGCGATCACCAGCGGTGGGGCGATGTCCGCCATGCCGGCGAGCCGCGCCGCTGTCTCTGGCAGCGGCGACCGGTCCGACAGAAGCGGCATGAGCTGCTTGGGCATCTGAGCGCGCGAAACGGGCCACAGCCTGGACCCGGTCCCGCCGGAGAGAAGTACTGGATAGATACGGCTCATTGTCCCAACACCCGTTTTTTTCAGCGAAAGGCCTCGAATCTGCATTTCTCGCGGACAGGATCCCGCCATGAAACTTAGCACGGATCGGGCCAACTACCGATGGGTTAACCCTATGGGCGCGGCCCCTCAATTGGCGGGCTTCTTCTTTTCGGTTCAGAGCGCCGCAATTGGAACACCGAGCGCTTTTGCTGCGGCGAGGAGGCGGTCATCATAGCTCGCGAGCTCGATCGTCTGACCGCGCTCTAGGAGGAACGCTATCGAAGCAAGATGCAGTGCATCGAGTGTGCGTACCGGAATTGGGAAGGGTTCAAGGGCCCGCTCCAAAACGGGTGTTGTCCGCTCGATCAGCGCAACATCGGCGCCTCAGCAGAGAACCTATCCTCTGTTGTCATATCCGGATCAGCAGATTGAAGCCCTGGTCACGCTCGGCCCTAAAAATTACCGCGCCGGGCGATGTCATTTTCTAAGCCACGGACAATTTACGGGCCGGCCCAACATGGCGAGTTCACCAGCGTCAATCGTTCCGTCGTTCGCAAATGCGCTCAGGAATGAGCACTGCATAATGGCATTCGCATTCGATTTCGTGGCCATGTATATTTCTCTCCCTATGTTTTTCCCCGCGAAGGCTGCGTTAAGCGGCGCGGCATCTTCCTTCACGGGTTGGCGTAGTTTCAGTATGCGCCCTGTGAGTACGTAAGTTCATAACTGTGTGAGTAGACCTCAAATATCAGGCCGAACGGGTCTTCGACGTAACACATCCGGTAGGGCTTTTCCCCAGGGTAGTACTCGCGTATCGGCATACGCTGCTTGCCCCCATGCTCTGTGACTTTCTTGACTAGGCCTTCGATGTCCGGGTCCTGTATGCAGAAGTGAAAGGTTCCCGTTTTCCAGTACTCGAAGTTCTTCGCGCTTTCGTTGTTCGGGAACTCGAAAATCTCAATACCGATCCTGTCACCTGTCGACATATGTGCAATCCGGAATGAACCCCAGCCGCTTCCAAACACGTCGATGCACATCTTGCCGATGGCGCTGTCGCTTTCCTCCCGTATCTCCGTAGGCGACATGATTTGATACCAGCCCATAACAGTGCTGTAGAACTTGACGGCCTTCTCAACGTCCGGCACGGAAATTCCGATATGGGAAAAGGTCCTAGGATAGGTTGTCATGGTCATTCCCTCTGTGCTTTCCCCCGCGCCCTCAGCTTAGCAGCCTGGGGTTATGCGCCAAGGTTGGGGTGGCCAATGTTTACTTTGCGGCCAACAGCCCCGGCAGCTTAGCAACATTCACAGCTATCTGGCGCCCCTAAGCGCCTGCACGAGCGCCGAGTAAAACGCCTTCATGTCGAGAACTTTGTGATAGGGGCCAATGTAGCCCTGGATCAATCCGTACGCAGTAGCGCGCGCCTTAGCGTCGGCATCGTCAGTCATGGAAGCCTCCCTCAAATGGCTTCCCCCCGCATCATTAAGGCTAGTTTGGATTTAGTCCCACGCCAACCAGACCGGCGCATAGAAGCGCAGCGCCAAAGATAGTGACGCCTGCGCCAAGCAGCACGCTGTTCTTGAAGGAGGCGCTGTTTGCCAGCGCGAGGGACTGGTTTCGGAGCGCCAATAGACAAAAGCCCTTGATAAGCGTCCACCAAGCAATCACCGAGACGATGATGGCGAGCGGGCTGGTCCAGAGATTGTGAATAGCGACCATCGCCGCGCCGAGCGTGAGCACGAATGCACCTGTGACAAAGCCAAGTGCCGTGTTGTCTCGAAACTCGTCCAACAATTTGGAGTAGCTGTCTCGTTCCGATAGAAAGCCAATCCCCGCAGCCACTAGGTACAAGCCAACAAAGACCGCCAATAGCTGCGTAACTGTTAGGTTCTCAATCATCGTCAGCCTCCTAGGCAGGGCAACAGTTTCTGTATTTGCTCATGTTGTCTACTGCTCATCTAAGTCCAAGAGCAGCGGGCAGACGCTGCTGCGCTGAACGGCGGCAACGCCTGTTGCGTGCAGGTAGAGGCAGTTCAGGCCGCTGCGCCCGATGGATATGCTTTGCCCGGTCAGATAAGCCGCGAACCAAACTAGAGTGAGGCATGCGAGCAATCCCACGCCGAACGCCACCTTTCTTCGCGTTCCGCTCATTGGTTCATTGCTTGAAGTCGCGCCGCTGAGATTGCTCCCGCTGCCTTCTGGCGATTGTCTTCAAGGGCAACTTTCGCGAGCAATTTGTCGGCGGTGTTGAAGTCTTTTGCCTCGCAAATCACGCCGATGATATAGCGAATAGCGGCGTCGCGATCTTCGTCTTGCTCAATCGCATATGCTTCCTTCACTGCGTCACTGACAAGTTCAGCATACTGCTCAAGAGCATCCTGTCGCTGTCTTGGGTCGGCAAAGGCCTCGATGTACCGGCTCGCGTCCAAGCATTTGAGTTCCACGTCAAGCGCGACGATGCCAACGTCCTCTCCCACTTCTTCTTCAGCAGCCATGATGTGTGCTCCCGGCAGGAGTATGCCTCCACCAACCATAATGGAGAAGGCCCGGCCTGCCTTCGCATCAGACCGGGCCTGCCGACAGCGATCAGCTTGGTGCTATGACTTTGCCGCCGCCATCGGCAAGATTAGGAACGCAACCCCTGACATTATCAAGTTGATGCCGACGAGAAGGCCGATTGCCCAAGTGGCGGAACTGGGCAGCTTCAAGATGAGAAGCACGCCGACAACCACGGCGACAACGCCAGCCAGTAGCATCCAAATCCATCCCGGCAGCGGGCGTATACGAAAAGAAATCATGCCCTCAAGAACGCCGTGGATGATGAACATTATGGCAAGCAACAACGTGAGCGTTACGATCCCAGTAAGTGGGAAGAACGCTAGCCAGCCACCCGCGACCACATAGAGAAGGCCGATCAGAAGGTCGAGAAAGAACTCACTCCATGTGCGGGTTGAGAACGCATGGACAATCTGGAGAACTCCAGCAATCAGAAAAAGCCAACCGAGAAAAACCTTCGCCGCAATAGTCGTAACAAAGGGAAATGCGACTGCGGCGATGCCAAGAATGATGAGCAAGACGCCTAGAAAGTAGAACCAACCCTTGTTTTCGGAGATTGATGCCTGCATTGCTGCTTGTTCCGATGCCATAGAACCCTCCCGTTTTTGGCTGTTGTCTTCCGCGCCAGAATATCAGTTCACAGAAGTTTATAGCAGGCGAAAGGCCCGGCCTGAGCTGGAAGAGACAGGCCGGGCCTACCGGATCGCATCAGCGTCGGGGGGTCTCTTGGGGCGCTTTTGGTCTTCAGGCGTGTTGCCGCTCTAACTGGATTGGAGGGCAAGGGACAGAGCCATAGGAGCAAAATACGCAACAATCGCCCTCCGAGGGGGTCAGGCGGCCGCCGCAGTCCTTGCAGTCATAGACGACCACACAGCAATCAGTTGGCATTATCTCACGAGCCTGATGCCCACATAGGGGGCAGGTGATCACCGATTCTCGTACCGTCTTCGTATCCTGCATACCGCCAAGCATATAGGAGCCGAGGCCCAGATTCGATAGGGCGTCAAGCCTTAGATTTCAAACTGAGACACTACCGAGTTATGCGCCAAGGAGAGGTAGCCCGAGGCTAACTTGGGTCGGTGCCCGACAATTGCCATGCTCATGAGTGTTACTGGGCTCGAAGCGCCGCTAATCTTTCGAGGGAAACTAGCGTCAGCTAGGGGAGAAGCCTGGTCCGGGGGATCGGGCTTTTTCTTTGGCTGAACAAGAAGAAGCCCCGGACACGGGGGGAGAGCCGGAGTTTCGGGTTCCTTATTGGGGGAACCTTAGTGATGGGAGGGAAACCATCACTTCTGGCCGCAGAATAACACCTCTCAAGCGTGGATTGCAGCCAACCGGCCAACACGCTTAATCACGGTTTTGAGATGGGGGTGCTTGGTTTCCTTACACCAGATGCGCGGAGTGGGCGCAATCAGATGGTCAGCAGCACCATTGTGACCAAAGCCACCGTGCCGACCCAAGCGG
>NZ_JBVCWP010000287.1:0-4646 GCF_057460485.1 Boseongicola sp. | reverse complement strand
TCGATGCCCATCGGGCAGACATTCACACAGGCGCTGCAATCGATGCAGTCGCCCAACAACTCGGCACCCTCGGCTTTGCGGTGCTTGCCGCGGGGTTCTCCACGCCAGTCGCGATAGGCAACTGTCAGCGTGTCGTCATCCATCATCGCGGCCTGAATGCGCGGCCACGGACACATATAGATGCAGACCTGCTCGCGCATGAATCCGCCGAAGATAAAGGTCGTAGCCGTCAGTACAGCGATTGTGGAATAGGCGATAAAGGGCGCATCGAACGTTACCAGATTTGCGGCCAGAGTGGGCGCGTCGGCAAAGTAAAAGACCCAAGCGCCACCAGTTGCCACAGCGATCAAAAGCCAGACCGTCCATTTGGTCATGCGTAAGCGGACCTTTTTCGCCGTCCAGTCCGCGTTCCAAAGACGCACGCGCGCGTTTCGATCACCTTCAATCCATCTTTCAACAAGGACAAAAAGATCGGTCCAGACCGTTTGCGGGCAGGTATAACCGCACCAGACCCGGCCCAATGCCGATGTGAACAAAAAGAGCCCGAGGCCAGCCATGATAAGAAGGCCCGCAACGAAGTAGAACTCATGCGGCCAGATCTCGATCCAGAAGAAATAGAAGCGCCGCCCAACCATATCCATCAGAACGGCCTGATCGGGAAGGTTTGGCCCGCGGTCCCACCGCAGCCATGGCGTGATGTAGTAGATCGCCAGAGTGACACCCATGATCCACCACTTCAGCGTGCGAAATTTTCCGGTCACACGACGGGGGAAGATAGGCTCTTGCGGCGCATAAAGCGGCTGTTCGTCGGACGCGCTCATGTTCAATAACTTTCCTGTTCGCACATCCTACTTAGCGATCGGATCCGTCGCCCACCTTGACCTGTGTCAACCACCGCAAAAAACGTGCCCCGATCCCAAAATTGTGCGAACAGGTCTGGGATCAGGGGCAACCAAGTCACATTTGCATGCGGCTTGGTGTTCTTTTGTCGCTAAAGCGACTTACTCGCCGCCACCAAGCTGGTGGACGTAAAGCGTGACGGCTTTGACCTCGGCGTCACTTAGACGCTCGCCCCAAGGCGGCATGACGCCAAAGCGCGCGTATTTGATGGTTTGCATCACGGTCTCGCGCGACCCGCCATAAAGCCAGATTGCATCCGACAGATTAGGCGCGCCAAGTTCGGGGTCGCCCATGCCGCCGTCTCCGTGACAGGACGAACATTCTGCGGCGAATATCTCGCCGCCAGCCGTGGCGAGTGTTGCGTCGTGATCTGTGCCCGACAGTGAGAGCACGTATTCGGCCGTCGAAGTGATTTCCTCTTCGGTGAGAACTTCGTCAAAGGCCGGCATTTCGGACCAGCGCGCGTCATAATCGGCCTCGTTGCGGATGCCGTGACGCACGGTGTATTCGATTGCCTCAAGCGATCCGCCCCAAAGCCAGGCATCATCCAGAAGGTTCGGATACCCAATAGCGCCCGCAGCCCCTGCCCCGTGACACTGCGAACAGTTGGCACGGAAGACGGCGGCACCACCGGCGACACCAAACAGGTGGGCCGGATCTGTTTGCTCAAGCGTCGAAAGGTCGGCGGTTGCCAAGCGCTCCGAAACGGCTGCGTTTTGTGCATCAACCTCTGCAATGTCTGCGGCAACTTCGGCCCGCGTTGAGTACCCAAGTAAACCGGCTGTCGCTCCCTGAACCATTGGCCATGCCGGATAGGCGATGGAATAGCCGATGCCCCAGACAATGGTGATGTAAAAGCACCAGAGCCACCAGCGCGGCAGAGGATTGTTCAACTCCTTGATGCCGTCCCATTCGTGGCCCGTAGTATCGACGCCTGTGACGTCGTCGTGGTGTGGATTGTCAGACATCAGCGCGCCTCCGGCTTAGTTGGAGCGGATTTGGAGCCGCCTTTACGGTCCGTATCGGCCGTGTCGTGAAGCTCAATTGGCAGCGTTTCATTCCGAAACGGAATGTCCGAAATATCGGCATGAAGGGCGCGACTTCCCGGACGGAACGCCCAGATAATAGCCCCAAAGTAAAACACGCACATCGCCAGAAGGACCCAGCTGTCGGCAAGTTCACGCAAGAAAGAATAGGTATCCATTGTCTGTTCCTCCCTTAGCGGCTTGCATCTGGCGTAAAGGTCGAAAAATCGACCAGCGTGCCAAGCATTTGCATGTAAGCGATCAACGCATCCATCTCGGTCAGGTCATCCTGACCATCGAAGTTGGACACAACCGCACCCGGATAACGTTCGACCAGTGCATCCCAGTCCCCGTCGGGGTTGGCCTGCACGCGAAAGTCAGCCTTTGCCTCAGCGATCATCTCGTCGGAGTAGGGAACGCCGACGAAGCGATGGGTGTTTAGAAGGTCTTCGATATGTTCGCCCTCGATTTTAGTGTCGAGAAGGAACCCATATCTTGGCATGACACTTTCGGGGACGACGGATTGTGGGTGCGTGAAGTGATCCACGTGCCAGGCATCCGAATAGCGCCCCCCCACACGCGCCAGATCAGGCCCTGTGCGCTTGGAGCCCCACTGATGCGGGTGGTCGTATTTGCTTTCGGCCGCCAGCGAGTAGTGTCCGTAACGTTCCACCTCGTCGCGCATCGGACGGATCATCTGGCTGTGACAGACATAGCAGCCCTCGCGGATGTAGACATCGCGCCCCGCCAGTTCGAGCGGTGTATAAGGCCGCATGCCCTCCACGTCCTCGATGGTGTTCTGAAGATAGAACAGGGGTGCAATTTCTACAATTCCGCCAACGGAGACGACCAAAAGAGAGCCAACCAGCAGAAGCATCGGGCTTCTCTCAATGATGGCGTGTTTGCTGAGTATGGACATAGTGTTCGCTCCTTTACTCTGCTGGGACGCCGACCGGCGCGGAGACGCGGGCGCCTCCTCGGATCGTCATCCACATATTCCAGACCATGATCAAGGCACCGGCGAGATACATCACGCCCCCCAATCCACGGACCACATACATCGGGAACTTGGCGCTGACCGTGTCGGCGAACGAGTTCACAAGGAAGCCTTGCGCATCAACTTCGCGCCACATCAGGCCTTCCATGATACCGGTCACCCACATCGAGGCCGCGTAAAGAACGATACCGATTGTAGCGAGCCAGAAGTGCCAGTTGATCGCCGACATCGAGTACATCTGTGCCCGGCCCCAAAGCTTGGGTGTAAGGAAGTAGAGTGCACCAAAGGTGATCATGCCGTTCCAGCCAAGGGCGCCAGAGTGAACGTGACCGATAGTCCAGTCGGTATAGTGGCTAAGCGAGTTGACCGCCCGGATCGACATCATCGGACCCTCAAAGGTCGACATGCCGTAGAACGCGAGGCTGATCACCATCATCCGGATGATCGGATCGGTCCGCAGCTTGTCCCATGCGCCTTGCAGGGTCATCAGACCGTTGATCATGCCGCCCCAGCTTGGCATCCACAGGATGATCGAAAAGACCATGCCCAGTGTCGACGCCCAATCTGGCAGCGCTGTGTAGTGAAGATGGTGCGGACCGGCCCAGATATACAGGAAGATCAGCGCCCAGAAGTGAATGATCGACAGCTTGTAGCTGAAGACCGGACGACCGGCCTGCTTGGGCACGAAATAGTACATCATGCCAAGGAAACCGGCGGTCAGGAAGAAGCCCACCGCGTTGTGGCCGTACCACCACTGGGTCATCGCGTCCTGCACACCCGAGAACAACTGGACAGATTTTGAACCCCAGATCGAGACCGGGATTGAGATGTTATTGATCAGATGCAGCATCGCCACGGTGACGATGAAAGACAAAAGGAACCAGTTGGCGACATAGATATGCTTTTCGCGGCGTCTGAAGAGAGTGCCCAGGAAGACCAGAAGGAAGGACACCCAGACGATTGTCAGCCAGATATCCACATACCATTCAGGTTCGGCGTATTCTTTTGATTGCGTCGACCCGAGAAGATACCCGGTTGCCGCAAGCACGATGAACAGCTGATAGCCCCAGAAAACGAACCATGAAAGATTACCGCCCCAAAGCCGCGCACCACATGTGCGTTGTACGATATAAAAAGACGACATGATCAACGCGTTGCCACCAAAGGCAAAAATTACCGCACTTGTGTGGAGGGGGCGCATGCGCCCAAAGTTCAGATAGGGCTGGGCCCATTCAAAATTCAAAACCGGGAAGGCCAGCTGGAAGGCGATGATGACGCCGACAAGAAACCCGACGCAGCCCCAAAATCCCGTCGCAATCACGCCCGCGCGGATTACGCCATCCATATATCCCGTCTCGTCAACGGCGGGGGATGGGTCGTCAAACTTCCGCAGGATCGAGATAAAGAGCCCGGCAGAGATCGAGGCGATGCGTCGCTCGGCCGACCTCACGGTGGATGCGATCCGGGCCGCGGCCGGGGCCATCGGCGATGGGGTAACCGAACGCGAGCTGGAAGGCGTCTTCGAGGGCGCCTGCAAGGCGGGGGGCGCACAGCGACCCGCCTTCGCCTCGATCATCAAATCGGGTCCGAGCTCGCTGTGGCCCTGGAAGAGCTTCAGCACCACCAGATACTGATCGAGTCCGAGGACCGCTGGCGGCTTCTGTACGACTTCCGACACCCCCTGATGCGAGAGACACTCCGTTCCGAGCTTACGCTGGTTCGAC
>NZ_JBVCWP010000286.1:0-4694 GCF_057460485.1 Boseongicola sp. | reverse complement strand
ATGTCAGGTGTTATGCCGCCGATGCCCATGTTGGGTCGCTCGTTGTCGTAAGGCCCGAGCCAATCCGCGGCCTGTTTCTGCGCCCCCTCAATAGTTTCAAAGATGTATTGATCCAGCCGTTCATGCCTGACCGGTCGGTTGTATCGCTCGATATAAGCGTTCTGCTACAGCCGGCGGGGCTGGATGTGCGCCAAAGTGATATTGTGCTTCTCAGCCCATTCCATCAACTTTTGGCGAGTGGATTCTAGGTCGAAAAGAGCCTTTGCGCTTGACGGATACTCAGGGGCTGGATGGCAGGCCGTTGAAGTGGCGAAAGGGGCTGCGATTTGTCATCCCGCGAAGCTAAGGTCACCGCCCCGCCCCCACAAGTCAGTTTCCTGTGACACCACCAGATCAACGCTTCGATGCGTAGTATGATACCCGCCTTTCGAGATAGGCGAGAAACTCGGAAATAGTGAACGCAAGCGCGAAGAGGACGATCAGAACTGCCCAAAAATGCCCCATCAGGAAGTTAGCCGAATAGAGCTCGAACAACGCTCCGAAGCCGACAATTGAAATTAGAAGTTGGCCAATTATCACACCCTTAACCGCTCGGATGATCCCGATACGAACCCCGCCTAGAATCTCCGGAAGCGCCGCCCAGAAATAGATTTTAAAGAAAGCGTTGAGCGGCGACGCACCAAAGCTATGCGCCATTTCAACGAGCGATCTGTTGATCTGAATAACCCCTGCGCGGGAATTCAATATGATGATCCAGATTGCGAACAACGCCGTCGTAATGATGATCGACTTCATTCCAAATCCGAATAGAACCATGAGCACCGGCACAAGCGCCGTTAGCGGTGCGCTGAGGAATACGTTTACCCAGGGCAGCAACAGTTCATCCAGAAGTCTGCTTTTGCCCATAAGGATACCAACCGGGATTCCAATCGCGATTGCAAACGCCACGCCAACAAAGAACGCGTAAGCTGTCTCAGCCAGAGCTTTCTGAAACGCCGGAGTCCCGATGATCGAAAAAAGAGTCGCCAGAACTTCACTCAGCGGGGGGATAAAGAAGGTCAGTTCTGCTTGACCGACAATTTCCCAGAGCAGTCCCCAAACTATCAAAGACGACATTCCTGGAAGTCGATATCCATAGACTATCATGACCTGTCCCTATTCCACATAGCCACGAAGCGAGGCCCAGATGTTGTCGACAATGTCGAGATATTCGGGGTCACGGCGTATGTTATCAACACCCTTGTCCCGAAAGCTTGATGGTCGGATGATTTCAGAGACACGGCTCGGCCGGGGCAACAAGATTGCGATCTGATCAGAGACGTATACAGCCTCTTCGATTGAATGCGTCACGAAGATGAACGTCTTGTTCTCGATTTGCACAAGGTTCAGGAGGTCTTCCTGAAATTTGCGTCGGGTTTGTTCATCCACTGCCGAGAATGGCTCGTCCATCAGAAGAACGTCCGAATCGACCGCAAGCGCGCGGGCAAGCCCCACGCGCTGCCGCATCCCGCCGGAAAGCTCATGCGGATAGCTTTGTTCGAACCCGGCAAGGCCGACTTCCTTAATATACTTTTCGGCAATCGCCTCACGCTCGGACGCTGCGACCCCCCGCATCTCAAGCCCGAATGCTACGTTACGGATAACAGTTGCCCAGGGCAAAAGAGCGAAGTCTTGAAAGACGAAAGCTCTGTCTTTGCCCGGTCCCGAAACAGTTTTTCCGTTGACTTCAACCTGGCCCGAGGTGGGTTCCAGAAGGCCGGCAATAATCTTCAGGAGTGTCGTCTTCCCACAGCCTGAAGGCCCAAGCAGGGACGTGAGCTGGCCACGTGGAAACTCCAGAGACATATCACGCAGGGCTTCAACGTCCCCGTAATTCTTCGAAATATTGCGGACCGAGACGGCGCTCTCGAATTCCATTGGCGTCGTCTGCGCCGTCACTTCTTTAATCGGAGACATAGCCACGTTGGTTTCCTTTGAAGAGAACTTTTTCAATCTTCTCGAGCAGGTTCAGAAACAGAACAGCGAGAAGGATGATCGAGAATATGGCCGCATACATACTGGGATAATCGGCAATCGATCGACTGTAGGTTATGATATCTCCCACGCCGGTCGGAGTAATCTTCAATTCGGCCAGGATCGCGCCAATAAAGCCCGCCGAGATACCTAAACGAAGACCTGCAAAAATGACCGGCGATGCAGCCGGGATCACAATTCTAAGTAGAATTGATGTCTTGGAAGCCAAGAAAGACTGGCCCATTTCCTTAATAGATTCCGGCGTGTTTCGAACAGCGCCACTGGTATTCAAAACGATGACTGGCATTGCCATAATGCACACTACAATCACCTTCGAAGTCAGACCTATCCCATAGGCAAGAACCAAAAGCGGGATTAGTGCTGCCAGCGGTGCGGCCTGCATAACGATGAAAATTGGCGAAAAAAGCCAGTCGAAAAAACTGTTCAAGCCGACCCATAGGCCAATCGCAATTCCAAGCACGGCAGAGATCGCAATTCCAATCGCCAAAGGACGGAGCGTTTCAGAGTAAGCCTCGAACATCATTCCGTTCATGGTCATTTCGAAAAGTGCTGTCATCGACTCCAGGAACGTCGGAAATGCGAAGCTAACCGGGATGCGACCGGCAATCTCCCACGCACCAAAAAGAACAACTGCTGACAAAAGTTTCAGGAGAAGGGCGCGATTGAGCATGTTCAGCTTTCTCTCAGGAATCTGCAAAATGCCGCCGCGCCTGCGAAGAAGCGCGGCAGCCGTTGAGAGTGGTTATTTCATTGCCGCATCAAGCGGTGCGAGATACCAGAAGTCTTCGATTTTCAACTCGCTTGGAGACCCCTCGAGTTGGCCAGCGGACGAATACCATTCCATATCTGCCTGAGCCGCTTTGCGTCCGCCGCCATTGGGATCATAAAGACCGCCCTCGACCGCATCCGCATAAAAGCCATCAAGCTCCGCAAGGATCTCAGCGGGAAGCTGACCAATCGGGCCGTCAGGATCGGTCTCGCGGCGAATAATAGTCGGATCTTCGTGCATGTCCTGCCATGTGCTTAAAAGGGCATTTACGAAAATCGCGACGTCATCTTCGTTCTCCTGAATCCAATTCAGGTTCCCAAAGAGTGCCTCGTCGCTCGCTTCAACTTCAAACATCTCAAGTACATTGAAGTTTGCCGCAGCATCGCTACGCATAAGCTTGTTTTTGTTTGATAAATCGATGATCGTTGCATCGGCACGACCGCCTAGAAGAGCGGCCACACGGTTGGATGAGCCCGGAACATACGACCGATCACCAAAGGTGATACCCACCCGGTCTTCGATCACGTTTGCAATTGAATCCGTGCCGCCTCCGCGCGAGTGCAGAAGGATCGGTTCGCCATCCAGTTCCTGAAGCGTTCCGTATTTGGCGGTAGTGACCGGGAAGAATTTCAGCTTTGAAAGCTGGAAGATGATGCGGAGCGGCGCCTTCGATCGCTGCATGGCTGCGTAAGGTGTGCCAAATCCAATGTCCATCTGGCCGCTCAAAACAGCCTGAATGGCAAGTTCTTCGTCCGAGAATGCCGTCCATTCATAGTCAAGGCCGTTAGCCTTGGCACGGTCGAGGGCCACGAAGAAGGCCGCCAATTCGTCGGACGGCGTCTCCGCCAGAGCGATCTTAATTCTCTCGGCGTGTGCCGCGCCTACTGTAATGCCGATTGCCAATGGCAACGCGATAGCGGCCACTGCGGCCCGTTTCAAAAGGTGTATCATCTATCTCCTCCCTGAGATTTTCTAGTTAATATTTACGTGTGTGGTCACCGGCATTCCGCTCATTCTGATCCACGCATTTAGTTCTTTACTCAAACCTCTCCGAACAGCCTGGCCGACACGGATACAAGATGTGCCCGCATAGCGGCTTGCGCTGCGGCTGGATTTCGCGCCTCGATTGCAGCGACGATCTGGTCATGTTCAGCAAAACTCGTATGACTGCGTGGCGCGCGATCAGATGTTCGGACAACAGTGTTCCAAGCAACAGCGCGCCTCACCCCATTCAGATGACCGAATAGCGACAAAATAAGAACGTTGCCTGAAGCCTCAGCGATTAACCGATGAAAAATGTCATCTTGCGCTTCGTACTCATCCCACGACTGCGCATTCAAGGCATGGTCGCGAGCCAATTTCAGTCGCGTCACAGAATCCTCAGATGCGTTAATTGCCGCCTCTAAGGCGATCGCAGGTTCTAACGAAAGACGCGCGCGCATAAGCTGTATAGGCGTGACCTGCTGGCTCAGCACAGAAAGAGCACTTGCCCCCGCCTGAAGGCCTTGAGATGCAATGAATGTGCCCTTACCAACATGACGCCAAATCGAACCCTCGCGTTCAAGCATGTCAAAAGCCTTCCGCAGCGTGGAGCGACTCATACCGAGCCTTACGATCAGTTCACGTTCGGCAGGAAGCCGATCGCCGCACATGACCCAGATTCGCATGATCCAGGGCGGACCGGATGCCTTTGCAGTGCTCCAGGACTGGTCGGAGACACCTGACCTGCGCCCGAGCGAATAGCCTGTCGACAAGCACACAACAGGGAGCGCTCTCTCCGAGCGCTCCCATCTCCTATCGATCGAAGTAGCCTATGCTCACACTGAACAACATAGAAGTCGTCTACAGCGATGTCATCCAAGTGCTGCGCGGGGTGTCCATCGAAGTACCT
>NZ_JBVCWP010000285.1:0-4804 GCF_057460485.1 Boseongicola sp. | reverse complement strand
CCCCCGCAACGCGCTAGGTTTTCTGAGTTTTGGCTATGTTGGGACGATTGTCGCGAGCAATTCCTGAAGCTGCAAATCAAGGCGGTTGCGAGCCCACGCAACCACCGACAGTTGACTCCCCGAGCCCACGGCTCCGGGGAGTTTTCTTTTGCTCGCAGCATTATTTTACTAAGGAAGTGCGGGAAAAAGGTCTGCTGAGAAGAATGTCCGCTTTCGGGGCAAGAGCAGAAATTCCCGATCCTCGTGCGAATGTCCGCTTCTGACCCAACGCGGACATTAGCGGCTCTCACAGGCACGCGTTGACTGCAAATCAGGTTGTCCAGCGCCCGCTGCGGTATGAAGACCGCTTTTGGACCCACAGCAGACGTTAGATCCGCTCAAGCCATTAGGCGCGTTTAGCGCGCGCCGGACATATACCTACCGCTGGTAGAGCAGGGTCAGCCAGTGCAGGCAGCCTATTTGGCAAACGGCACTTTCTTGACGCTTTCGGGGACAGCCGCCTTGAATGTTGACGCCGCTACTTCCCCACCGATGCTCCATTGGTCTAGTTGTGCCAGAAACTGCGGCTCGCCCTCTGCGTTGACGTAGGTGACGGCAAACCGGCGTGGCAGAGGCGTGGAATCAGCCTCGATCCAGATCTGCCAGTCGGCACCAGTGCTCTCGAAGGAGAGCTGATGGCATTTGACGCCGTCGACGGTTCGGAGGCCAAGATACTCTGAGGAGATGATGCTTTCTTTCAGCGCCTCGTGGACATCAGAAAACAGCAGGTCTCCGACAGGCAAGTTCAGCTGATACTTGTCGGAGAGCTCGTCGAGCAGCGCATCGGTCGTTCCATCGAAATCCAGCTCCTTTACCTCGTTCACGTGACGAAGCCAGACCGTCAGTTTCGAGCCGTCGAACCAGACTGTCCGCGCGCCGCCGTCCTCCGCGACGCTCTCCACGTGCAGTCCGTCGGGCCGTTTGAGGAACACGCGGGCCTTACGGGCCCTCATGATCTTGATGCCTGATTCCGCGGTCTCATCGAAGAAGGTCTTCACGCGAAAGGATGTGGTCTCAGCCTTAGAGAGATAGTCGGACATGCCTCGCAATACCTGCGTGGCCTTTTCGTCCATGGGGCCCGTCTGAGCGCTGACTGGTGATGAGGCAAGAGCGGCTAAGAGAGGCAGTGCGGCAATTGCTGCGGCGACATGTGTAAACAGTCTGTTGGTTTTAGCTTTCTTGAGCATCACTCCCTCCTCGGGGCGACATAAAGGTTCAGCTGTTGCGGGCCAAATACTCAGCGCCTGCGCGACACGCGACGTGAAGTCCGACGCGAGACGCCACGCACGCTGGCCGGTCCCACGCCATAGGCGCGGGGTGCCACATAGGCTCGCGGCGCCGCATAGGCTGTCGACGGATGGCAGCAATAGTCGTCATAGGGGCTGTAGGGATGTGGGTGGCAGCAATGGGCGATTTTAAACTCCTGCAACGGTTGCAGGTGGCCTGCAGCATCTGCCGCATTGGCCTGTGAGATGATAAGCAGGGTGCCGAGCGCCAGAGCCGGGACACCTAATACAAATGCAGATTTGCGCATATCCAGTTCACACCTCGCTTTAGAGAGTTGGCAGTGAATCAAAGCACTTTCTGGGGGAGACTCCGCCCCAAGAGAAGCATCGGAGGTCTTTATACAAAGCGTGCCATTCCCAGGTTTAATCTCGTTGACATGAATCAACCCGGCAGCCTCCTGAACTCACTGAGAGCCCATCAAACACCCCGCAAAAAGGCCAGAAATCACCCGCCAATTGGCTTTGGTTCTGCAGAGCGGAGCCAGAGAGGCAAGTGTCTTAGCGTTGAGTAGGGGACTCCTAGCTCTTTCTCTCTACAGGCGAGCTTCGGGGGTCACAGTTTAGGGTGTAGTCGATCGAGCCTCATCGGGCTCAAAGAGCTATGACGCGTGTATTGGGCAAACTGTCACTTTAGCGTTCCGGCCTGTATCGCTGACGTAGATCAATGAAGCGGCCCGTAGGACATGCATCGATCGAAATAATAAGCCTCCAAGATGCTGATACGCACGCAATCGGACGACTCGGGAGACCACTCGGGGGAGACGGCAGGTAGAGGGCACAATGCCAACTATGTGGATTTCATCGATGACCTCTTTTGCTATTGCCCTAATAGCTGCATTGGCTTTGGCGGGCTGCGAAGAGGAATTGCCCGAGATCGCTCCGCAAGTCCGAGCTATCAAAACATACACTGTCACCGAGGTTGCGTCAGGTCAGACGCGCAAATTCCCAGGACAGGTTTATGCAACAGACTCCTCCACACTGAGCTTTCACGTCAGCGGAAACGTCAAAGAAATGCGCGTCAATGAGGGGGATCGGGTCGCGAAAGATCAGGTGCTCGCTGTTGTCGACAAGCAACCTTACTTGCTTGATGTCGAATCAGCTGAAGCGGATGTTCAGCAGGCAAAATCCAACCTTACGCAAGCGCGGCAGGACTACGAACGTCAGGAGGCACTTTTCAAAAAGGGCTGGGTGGCAGAGGCGCGACTCGAGCGCGTCGAGACGAATCTCGATGTTGCGAAAAGCCAACTGGATTTAGCTACTTCTAGGCTCAACCTTGCAAAACGCGATCTGCGGCTGACGGACCTCCGGGCACCCTATGACGGCACGATCTCGCGCAAGCATATCGAAGCCTTTGTGGAGGTGAAGACAGGACAGCCTGTCTATGACATTGAGGCCGCAGGCACGTTGGAAGTGCGCTTCGATATCCCCGAGACAATCATATCTCGAATCTCGGTTGGCATGCCCGTGACGGTCAGATTTCCCAGGGACGAAGAGGGGCTCCTGCGGGCGCTAATAACTGAAGTCGGTTCGACCGCCAGCACGGCGAATGCTTTTCCCGTCAAGGCCACCCTCGACGACCCGCCTGCCGAGATACGCTCTGGCATGACGGCAGAAACTACCATCTTGTTGGCGCAGCAAGGGACGGACTCTGGTTTGTTAGTGCCGCTTTCGGCAATCGCGCCCGGCGATGGCCCGGGACAAGGTTATGCCTTCATATATGACCCGGAGACACAGACGGTGAAGAAGACCGTCGTCAAGGGCAGGGGTGCGATCGACAACTTCGTCAACGTTGTAGAAGGCCTAAAACCCGGCGACATCGTAGCCGTAGCCGGTGTGACATTCCTCAGTGACGGCCAGAGGGTCAAGCTCATGCAGGAGCAGAGGTCCAGCGCCCTAGACGCATCTGCAGCCATGCAATGATCATTCTTGGTGGCCTCAAATGAAGGGAATCACTGATTTTTCGATCGAGAAGGATCGCGTGACGGTCCTCTTCTTAATGATCATGGCGGTCGCGGGTTTGTTCGCCTATTTGACCTATCCCAAGCAGGAAGATCCTTCGATCCAGATTCGTGAAGCGGTAGTCTGGGCCTATTTCCCGGGCATGCCACCAAGCCGGGTTGAGGACCTGATCACACGAAAGCTGGAAGAGCAGATCCGGCTGCTTGGCGATGTTGACTACATCGAGTCCGATTCCAAACGCGGCATGTCCTTCATGCATGTCGTCGCCCGCGACGAGGTGCCGGTACTGAAGACCCTATGGCGGGATCTGCGTGACAAACTCCACGATGTGACCCCGCATCTCCCGACTGGCACGATTGGTCCCTTTGTAAACGACGAATTTGGGCTAACGGCCGTCGCCACAATTGCGTTGTGGGCTGAAGGTTTCTCGCTCGCAGAGATGCGTCTCGTTGCGCGGGATTTGCGCAATGAGCTTTACTCGCTGAAGGGCATCCGACGTGTCGAAATGTTCGGCGCTCAGGATCAACGGGTATTCCTTGAGTTGTCGAACGCCAAGCTTGCTGAATTTGGCATTAGCCCCGGTGTAGTGGTTGAGACCCTGCGGCAGCAAAACATCATCCTGCCCGGCGGTCTGATTGACGTACGGGGCCAAAACGTTGTTGTCGAACCGACTGGCGACTTCGACAGCATTGCTGATATCGAGGACGTCATTATTCCGATTCCTGGCACCGAGCGGGTCACGCCACTCCGGGATCTCGCCAAGGTCTCCCGTGGCTATGTCGATCCACCCAATCAGCCTGTCTACTATAACGGTCGCCCAGCCATCGTCTTGAGCGTCTCTGTTCTCGAAGGAGAAGGCGTCAACGCGGTTGAGTTCGGTGAGCGTCTGACTCGAAAGATGCGGCAAATCGAGCAAACTCTGCCGGTCGGCTATGCCCTCGATTATGCTACCTATCAGCCGCCTTTGATCGAGGCAGCCGTTTCGGGTGCAGTGACCAATTTGTTACAGACGCTGGTGATCGTTCTCGTTGTCGTGGTGCTTTTTCTTGGCCTGCGAACCGGACTCATCGTCGGCTCATTTGTGCCCATGACCATGCTGATGAGCATAGCCATCATGCGGGCGATGGACATTGAACTGCAGCGCATGTCGATTGCTGCGCTGATCATCGCGCTGGGCATGCTGGTCGACAATGGAATTGTGATCGCCGAAGATATCCGCACGCGCCTGCAGAACGGTGAAGGCCAGCGACAGGCGGCGCTGTCGTCTGGGGGGAGTTTAGCGATACCGTTGCTGACGTCGACGTTAACAACGATTCTGGCTTTCGTTCCGATATGGCTCGCCATTGGTGGGGCGGGTGAATACACCAAGTCTCTTGGCCAAGTGCTGATCATCACGCTTCTGTCATCATGGTTTCTGTCAATGATGATGACACCGGTGATGTGCGTCTGGTTCATGAAGATTAAGCCAAGGGAGCCAAAAGCTGAAGGCGAGGTTGCCGATCCATATAGTGGAACCTTCT
>NZ_JBVCWP010000284.1:0-4865 GCF_057460485.1 Boseongicola sp. | reverse complement strand
TGTAGATCATGTAGTCATTCATCTTCTCCATTCCAGCGAGTTTCTTGAGGTGATTGAGGTTCACCGACGCATAGAGATCGGGGTTCATCGCAGTGTCCTGATCGTTGATCTGACCTTGCTGAAGGATTTGACCATTCAGAATTTGTCCGGGCGGTATCGTCTCGACATAAATCGTCTCAATGTCGGAGTTCAACGACTGGAAATCCTGGATGAGTTCTTCCATCACCATGAACTGGTTCCCTGCGAGATACATCACGAGGTCCGAGTCGTAGCTGTCGCCGATCTCGCCGTATTCGACTTTCCCATCTGAGTGAAACGTCCGATAATCTTTGTTCAATCCGGCATCGTCCTGCGCATTCGAAACTGATCCCGTGATCGCGATTGCTGCCGCGAATGCGACACTGTGAAAGAATTTCATCACAAGCCTCCCCTTTTCTTGTTTGAGTAGGGCCATCGTCTAACAAAACGGAAACCTGTCAATTGTTGAATATAATGTGGCCTCAAAATCCGTCGTTCAGTTTAGCAGACGATGACTTAGTGTTGTAATGAGTGACGGCTTCGTCCCGCAACTCGGACATCACGGGCATGAAAATCGCTGCGGGCGCAACGAACGGCAGCTTTTCTTTCTGCGGCGCAGCTGATGGGTCCGGTCAACGGGGTTGCTGCATCTGCGAGCGTCGGCGCAGGACCATGTCTGTTGTGGGCTCGATGCCGTCGTTCCACGCCAGCCAGTCCAAGGGCCGCTTCCAATCTAGGAATGTCCGGGTGTGGGCCTAAGCGTCTGAGGCGAGGGCGTTTTCCCAGACACACGAACGTGCGCTATTGGAGGCGGGCTCAACCGGAAGATCAAGCATGCCGCACTGCAGTGGTCTGCTCAGAGCCCAAAGCGGACGGCGCCCGAGATTAGGCACACACGAGGGGAAGAGACACGGGACTGCGGAAATTCGACGACGGAATCCAGTCGATATCTCGAGTTCCAAGTTCGAAGTCCGGAATGCGCAACAGGAGTCGGTTGATGGCGGCAGCTGTTACCATGCGAGCAAAAACGCTGCCGATGCAGAAGTGCTTTCCAGTGCCGAAGCCCAGGTGACCACGCGGATTTCGATCGATATCGAACACATCGGCCTCTGGAAACTTTCGCTCATCACGATTTGCCGCGCCGTATGCCAGGACGACGGTATCACCCGGCGATATGATCTTTCCGTGGACCTCAACCGCCTTGGTCGCGGTCCGCTTGAACCTTTGCGCCGAGGTGTTGAACCTGAGGGACTCTTCGATTGCCTGTGGCGTAAGACCCGGGTCTGCGGCGATGCGTCGTCGGGAGTCTGTGTGTTCTGCCAGGTTAAGCGCAAAGATGCTCATGAAGCTCGACAGGGACTCGACCCCCGCAACGACAAACATTGTGGTCGTCAGCATCACCTCTCGATCCGTCAGCCGTTCTCCATCGACCTCGGCCTCGGCCAGCGCAGTGATCAGGTCATCGGCTGGACGGGTGCGACGTTCCGCGATCTCGTCTGCCAGAAAGTGCGTCAATTCCGTGAATGCCTCGTTGAGTTGAGGATTTCGGCCCCGCGCTTCTTTATCGGTCGAAATCGAAAGGACCACCTTGTGACGGATTTCTGCAGGGTCGCGTTCGGGCAGCCCTAGGAGCGCAAAGATCGTTCCAACCGTCACGCGGCTTGAAAAGTCAGCGACGAAATCAAAGGCATCTATACCATCGAGCTGTTCGATGGTCGCATCCACGATCGCTCCTGTTCGTGGAACCAAGTCTTCGACTGCCTTGCGCGTGAACGCGGCTTGCGCGAGTGACCTCAGCCGGTCGTGATGTGGCGGATCGGTGGTGCCCAGTGTCCCGCCTGAGCGCCCGGGAATTTCATCGATCAAGTTGCCGCGCAGCGATGAGAAGGTCTCCCAATCTTGCGCAGCTTTGGCGACGTCCTCGTACCGCGAAAAAATCCAAAGGCCCGCGCTATCGCTCCAATAGCAGGGCGCATCGTCCCGCAACCGAGCGTATCCCGGAAATGGATCGGCATCGATACCATGCGAATAAAGCTCGAACAGTTCGCCCATCTTTCGTACTCCTCCTTCACCCGGGCTGAAGCCTAGCATTAAACAGCCAGTATCAGGAAGAAACAGCAAGGTCCGCGTCCTGGTTCCGCAGAGCGGTCAGCCAAAGAGCATTCGATAGCCGATTGCAGCAAACGCAAAGAAAAAGACGACAACAGCTACGATGACCCTGACACGGGAATACGGTCCAACTACGGATATCGAGTCCCGGCGCTTTTGCTTTTTCGGCAAGATGTCCTCCCCGTCGTTGATAGCGTATTCCAAAGTTGTGGGATTCAAAGTGCATAACGAACTTTTTCACCAGCGATCTCAAGGAAAGAATGGCGGCTTTGTCCCACAACTTGGCCGTTTGCTCACACTACGTAGGGGCCCGCTTTCCATGAAAGCAGCCAACGAGCTAGAACCCCCGGACACCGGATCAGCGAACAGAACGGCACTTAGAAGGCCGATAAACGTCGCCCCCCGTGCGTCCGTGACGCCGGTTCGGGAAGCCAACAGCCTTTGAATAAGTCGCTATTTTGAAGAGACCTTGATCTTTCGACTTGGTTCCGCCGGCTTAGTTTTCGGCATGGTGATGTTCAAAACACCTTGCTCAAACTCGGCAGTAATCTTTTCGATGTCGACAGTGTCAGGTAGCGTCATAGTTCGAGAAAAGCTGCCGTAGCTTCGCTCACTGATGCGCAGATCGCCTTTACCGTCGTGTGTGACGTTCTTCTCACCACGTAGAGTCAATCTGCCGTCCTTGAGCTCGATTTCGACGTCATCTTCGGAAAGGCCAGGCAACTCAGCTGTCAATTCGATGGCCGTATCTGTCTCGTTGATGTCGATGGCGGGCGAAACCGCACCCGTCATATCGAGCGAAGGGAAACCCGTCCGCTGCGCGGCGGTTTCTAGTGGTGAGAATGGTGGAGTGTCTCCAAAAAACCGCGACATCACTGACTCCATCTCGCGCCGAAAATTGTCAGTTAGTGGATTTCTTGCGGTGAACCGTTGCGGTGTCGTCTTCTCTCCGAGCATCTTCTAAATCCTCTTTATTTGTCCGATTAGGTTATTCGCTGATGATGCCAGAAAAATGCGTTTCGGCTTTGATATTGCTCAATGCAGAACGTCGACGCAAAACAGACCTCCGTGCCCGTTTGCCAGTGGTCCATTCGACATCAAGGTCCTGCCCCGCAGCGAATGACGGATTAGTCCCGCACACTGACGTTTTAGCCGACAAAAATGCTGCGGCATGCACGAATGGCAGGAATGCGAAAGCTGCACTGCGGCGCTGGTTGATGGATCGAAAGGCTGGTCTGGGCCGTTCATGTTGGTCGGGGCGAGATCGTTTGGCAGGATGCTGCGATGTGGCTAACGGCAGCAAGGAGCCCTACCTTACAGAAGTTCTTGCCCAATTTCGCACGGCTTCAAGATATATGCCGAATGGTCGGCTTAGCAGGATCATAAACACGATAGATGCACTCACTGCCGCTGCGATTTCTGAAGCGGTTGCGCCCGCTAAGGCAAGTGTCACCACATAGACAGGCACTTGGAATGTGATGAAAGCAATGATGTCGCAGACGACGTTCGTTATCCGCCGTTGTGGCCGAGTCTTTGAAAAAAACCAGTCCCGCCATAGGCCATAGGGCCGCGCCGTAGCCATCATGACCGGTATCATGATCAGTCGCGCAATCAGAACCTGTTTGGGATCCATGCCTGCAATCAACAGCTCGCTCAGAGCGGCGACAACCGTAAAGAAAGTGACAGTTGCGGCGGTATCAATGAAATAGCTCTTCATGACGCGGCGCTATTGGAGATCGCGACCTATGTCGAGATGAAAGGATGCGCTGAAAGGCAGCAAAGTCCCGCTGAGCAGTCATCGATGCCGACAAATGCTGCCGCAAGCTTAAGGGTCTGCTTTGGGGAAGCTGCACCGCAGCGACTAAACCCGCGACGAACGGCAGCTAAGGGCCGTCCTCATCGAGGCTTAGCGGCTCAAGGGTCACATTCTGCATAAGCTCCGATGGCTGCAAAGAGCCCACTGCGGACGCTCCCTACAGATTGACGTGGATCATGTCGCTAGAACGGAAATTGTGATGGTCTGTTCACAAAAGTGTTTGGCGAAGTGCCACTCTGACAGGACGCAAAACTAAAGGAGACCCACATATGGAAGTGGCGAAGATCGCAGAATACGCACGATCGCTGTACAATGCACATGGCGACAGAGCCGAGGCAGAGGCAGCGCAAAAGTCAAAGCAATATCAGGACGAAGGAAACGACACTGAGGCTAAAACCTGGCGATCGGTCCGACGAGCCATCAGCGAGATCCGGGGAGCCCGCGAGAGCTAGATACTTAGTGGCCGCTCTCAGATCTCAGCGCGTCCGGAATTGCATTTCTTGGCGGCTCTTTAACTGCAGAAGTGCAAACACCTGTTTCGATGTCCTACCTTCGGCACGGGTTTATCCTTACTTCACAAGACCCAAGGAGTTCGAAATGCAAAAATTTCTTAGCCTCACAGCAGTTGTTACCATTTTGGGAGTTTCCGCTTGTGACAGTGCCAATTCCAACTTGGAGCGTGCCATCATAGGCGGCGCAATCGGCTGCGCCGCTGGAGAGGTGTTGGCTGACGGTCGCTGCGTTGAAGGCGCTGCCGTGGGTGCGGGGATTGGTGTCTTAACCAACTAGAACGCAGGGCCGGCCACCGCCTTCGTCAACCCACTCACATTGGCACCAGCCCAGGATGAAAGGCTCGTACGGCTTGGTAAAGGTATGCGCTCCATTAACTGCGGCATTGCCCAAGTGGAACAGGACCCCGGTC
>NZ_JBVCWP010000283.1:0-4873 GCF_057460485.1 Boseongicola sp. | reverse complement strand
CTCCGATATATCGAATTTGACAACTACGCGGCCCAACTCGCGCGGCGCAAGATGTTTGGTTCACAAGCCATTTCCGTCATATTGCAGGATGCCGATCTCTTTTATCACCATGTTGGTTGTGAAGGCTTTCGGGACGCCATCCAGGACGTGGCATCTTGCATTCAAGGCGCCGCAGATGGCATGGATTTTGTTTTCTCATACCGTGGCAAAGGCGTTTTCCTAATTATTTTGCATGGCCAGAAAGTGACGGATTCCATCCTTGGAACAGTAAGTCTTGGCGAGATGATAGGCGCGCAACTAAGACAGCATGTAACGGATGAGCGTGTCGAGGTCCTGGCAGGAGAGCCGGTATCGATGCGCCTGTTGTCCCGGAGCACCGCGACCGGAGCACTTAAAAGAGCCATTGACTGCGCCAAGGATCTTGAAACCGAGATACGGAAAAACGACTACGCGAAAAGTTTCGATGTAGACGGCTATTGTCTCCCTCCGAAAAAGGGGAAAAAGCGGGTTTATGA
This sequence comes from Boseongicola sp., assembly GCF_057460485.1. NCBI lineage: Bacteria > Pseudomonadati > Pseudomonadota > Alphaproteobacteria > Rhodobacterales > Paracoccaceae > Boseongicola > Boseongicola sp. The sequence continues at coordinate 4,358 of NZ_JBVCWP010000283.1, read as the reverse complement.
ACGCGTGTTGCGAGAACTATTTGGTGAAGACAGCTATCTGAACATCGAGTAGATTTTTCGCGAGAACTGTTTCCCGCTCCAGCTTGGCACCGAGTGTTGACAGGGTACACTTCAACCCCACCCACAACAGATCACCGACCATTTGCCCGGATATTTCCGCTGCCCTTGCCGAACATGACGCGCATGGTTAACACTCCTTTGGCATCCGTTTCGATTGCGGAAGTAATAGGGACGAGCCCCACGGCACGGTCGTATCGTTGACTGGATGTTTTGGGCTGAGTTAATGAAATCGTTTCCGAATTTTTCTGGTGGCTATGTTTGAGTCTTGCAACGCCCTCATATGGGGTGTGGAGGTGAAAACAAAAGCCAATGGTTGGCAATTTGGGGTGGGGGTGATGATGACGACACCAGTGTCATTCGAGGCGGTGCCAATTGCGGCCAAGCTTGCAACAAAACCCGTCGGGCTGATGGAGTTTGCGCGGCTGGCCGGACGAAATATGCTAGAGGTCATTCCAATTGAAACCTCGGTCGAAACCTACGTTCGGGGGCCTTTGAATATTCACTACATTTGTGATCCCGAAATTATTACGGAACTTTTAGTCGGTAGTGGGCGACATTTTCCGAAGGCCAAATTCACCAAGGACATTATCGGTTCAGCAGTCGGTAACGGTCTTATCTTGGCTGAAGGTGAAAAATGGAGAAAACAGCGTCAGCGGTATTCCCCTTTGTTTGCGGCGCGGAACTTGCCGCTTCTGGCAACACATTTTTCTGAAACCGGCATCGAGGTCGCGGATTCCTTATGTGAAGGGCACGGGATTGTAGACGTGACACAAATGGCGCCGGCCTCCACCATTACGAATATTTCACGGGTCATCTTTTCCGGGAACGAAGAGGTGTCGGCGGAAGAAATAAGGGCCGGGCTGAAGATATACTTCGAATACATCTCAGAGATTTCGCTTTTTGATCTTATGCGGTTGCCGAAATGGATTCCGCGGCGGAAATGGTTGCGGAGTAAAAAGCCAGTTAGAAATATGCGAGTTCTTGCGCGGCAGGTCATCGAAAACAGGCGTGAGGAGAACCGGGACATTCCGCAGGATTTCCTGGACTTGATGATTGCGGCGCTGGACGATGACTATGAGGATATCGCGACTACGGTTGACAATCTGCTCACATTTGTCGTCGCAGGGCATGAGACATCCGCCAATGCGCTGGCCTGGGGATATTATCTTTTAGCGCTGTATCCCGAGGTGCAGACGATGATTCGAGAGGAGATTTTGTCCATCTGTCCCGACGGGCCTGTGACGTTTGACGATATTCAGAAAATGGATCTGCTGAGGGCACATATCAATGAGACGCTGCGTCTCTATCCCTCGGCTGCATTTTTTGCCCGCGATGCCGCGAAAAACCTGACGATCAAGGGCATTACGTTCAAGAAGGGGGATGCACTCTTCTTTCCCGTCTATTCACTTCATCGCAACGAGAAACTCTGGAAAGAGCCGAACCTCTACCGGCCCGGTCGATTTCTGACCGACAAGTTTCCTCGTGGTCAATTTATACCTTTCGGAGCCGGGCCAAGGGTTTGTATTGGCGCACAATATGCAGAAACCGAAATCATGGTTCTGATTGCCAGTGTTCTGCGCAAGATCGAATTTTCGTTGACCGATGTTCCCATTCCACGTCCCGTTCTGACGTTCACGATGCGCCCGGAAGGACCGATGATTCTGAATGCGACACCTGTCTGAACGGTCTTACGGCAAGAGAAGATTTTGCGTGTACTCGCAAATTCAAGCTGATCTGTTCTATCGAGTGAAATGCAAAATGCTCAAGGCAGTTCTGGTGGCACTCTGTGGGCGAGAAATTCAGTGAAAAAGGTGGTCCCGCATCCAATTTCGCTTACGTAGTCAAGTATGCCGTTATGGTGTTCCACAATCTCTTTCGAGATATTCATTCCCAAGCCACTTCCTGCCGCTCGTCGCTGGTCGGAAGAATCCAACTGGCTAAAGCGACCGAAAACCTTGCTTTCTGCTCCGTCGGGGATTCCGCAGCCTGTGTCTTTCACGTAAATTCTGACCTTGTCGCCGATGCTCTCGTATCCAACGGTCACTGTTCCCCCCTCCTTGGAGAACTTTGCCGCATTTGAAATCATGTTCGCCATGACCTGCATGAGGCGGGTTTCATCCCCTTCGATCACCAAGGGGGTGTCCTCGGGGCATTCCTCGACAAGGGTTACATTATGCGCGGTCGCATAGCCGACGTTGCTGTTGACCGCTTCACTGACAAGAGCCTGAACGCTCAGGAAGTCCTTGCGATAGTTCATTTCCCCGGCTTCGATTTTTTGCAGGTCAAGCACATCGTCGATCAGATTGGACAAGCGTTTGCTGTTTTTGCCAGCCATGTTCAGAAGACTCTTCATATTTTCCGGAATCTCGCCCATCGCGCCAGAATTCAGAAGGTCAAGCGATCCCCTGATCGAGGTAAGTGGCGTGCGAAGTTCGTGGCTGACCGTCGATATGAATTGGGACTTTACGATGTAGGCGGCTTTCGTTCGCTCATGTTCCTGCCTGAGCGCCTCTAGCTGTGCCAGATTTTTTTGATATAGTCTCAGAAAGACGATTGAACAGTCGATCAGAAAATACATCACAAAGATGACCGTGAAAAAGTGCAGCCAAAGCTCTGAATCCAAGCTGGGTTGCGATATCCAGATATCCGTGAATACGATGACCAAAAAGGATAATCCGTACATTGCCAACCTGATGCCCAACGCCAGCACCAGTTGGTGGTTGTTCATGGCAGCAAACAGTGCAGCCGCAAAAAGAAAGAATAATGGCGTGAAATGGCCACCGAGTTCCTGTTTGAAGGCAACGGATACGGCATAGAGACAGATTGCAGCAGAGCTTAGGATCGTATTCAGAAGAATCCATACAAGGCTGGAGTGTATGGCCCGCTTTTGATTCACGTGCAGCCGTCTAACACGTCTGGCAATTATGATATCCTGAAGTTCGCAAAAGACGATCGTGCAATAGAAGATCGCGGCATTGACAGCATCAAAGTAAAAAGCCGTCAGCAGTGTGGTCGCAAGATAGATGGCCTGACGCTGCCAGAGCAGCGCGAATGCGCCCCAAGTATAGTCTTTCAGGTTTTGAAGCAGTTTGGCGTCGGCCGCCGAAGCCGAATCTTTCGGCTGATCAACTCCAGAAAGCCTCATGATTTGACCTGTCTAAATTTCTGTTATCTTTTAAACGAGTAGTATTGTCACATAATCTTATGGAAGGAATGGGTCTGCTTTCCGGTTAAAGTTTGTCATTCTGTCTGAAATGTGCCGACGTCAGGCAGTAAGGGCCAGGCCAGAGCTCATCAAGCATTTTTGACTAGTTTGTAGTCTGATGATCTCGCTTTAGTTGCATTTTCCCGTTGATGCGTATCTTTGGGCGTCTTTGAAGCGCCGGAGCAAGCGGTGCGTGCCTAGCGCTTCACTACCTGCCAGTCACGCTGGATATCCACTTGCGGAGCTTTGAAAGAGTAATCGGGTGGCACCCTTCATCAATTTCTGTCTGATCAATGAGCGCAGGAAACTTGTCATGTCTTGATTGCGACCTTGGCTTACTGCTTCCGTTTATGTCTGTTGCGTCATTCTTTCTCGCGTATTCACTGAACACAGCATTAACCTCTCTTATTAATTGGCGATCTAATGCTGAAACCATTTGCTGGGATACTTTGGCATAATTTGGGCAAAATTGTCCTGATCGCGCCTTGGCTGTGGAAACAGTATGTTTCAGAGATTAACCTGAGCCCCTAGCTCTACACAAAACTGGATGAAATTCAGGGACTCAGGTAAATGATGACGAGGCGCTTCGTGCATCAAGGTGATCAATGAGGGACAAGACAAAGCTGCAATCTGGCGTGCATAATCCGTCGGAGAGCTGTTGAAGTTGATGATCGGGAAAGGATCTTTTTCCCACATCGTCAACAGGGCCTGACTATAGGTTCGCCAGAGATCAAACAGCGGGGCATCCTTAGTGAAGTCGGTTTGCCGCGCGCGTAGCGATCAAACAACTTCCGCCGGGTGACGAAGCGATGCAACAAACCGAGGTTTGTTCAGCCGATCCAGCTAAGGCTCGTTCAGCAACAGCATCCTTGGGGCCTTGATGCCCCACCGACCGCCATTTGGATAAGTTTCCAGCAGGTTATCTTCACGTGGTTTCTTGCTCATCGCTAACCTCTCAGATGTGACGCAGCACTTGCTGCTTATCTCTGCTATAGCGACGGCGTGATTGGGGATGTGTGGCGGGAAGAGGCCGACACGCTTTTCTACATCGTTCTTTTTTGTAGAACATCGGCCTCACTGTAAGCGTTAGCTG
>NZ_JBVCWP010000282.1:0-4885 GCF_057460485.1 Boseongicola sp. | reverse complement strand
TAGGCCCCAGACCAGAAACACCATGACGATCAGGAACGGCCAGCCTCGTTTCATGACGTCGCGTGCATACGGCAGTTTTTCCATTTGACGCTGACCCCTCTGAAGCATGAAATTTCATGGAAATTCTGCAGCATTACTACAGTAGGTGGGTCACTGTATTTAGGACAATTGGGTCAATTCCTTGCAGAATTCAATAAGTGAGCACACTTTTTATTCTATTTTCACAGATGCTTCTGCGACGAAGAATATGAAACTTAAACCCGCAAACTCTCGTTTTGAACGAGGGAGGCCCGAGGGGGCAAGTCACTGGCTATGCAGGCTTGCCCCCGTGCAGTTCGTCGCGTTGGGCTAGTCGAGATTGAAGAGCGTCTTGAACCGATCAAGGTTCTCTGTTGACGGGCGCATCGGGTCGTAGCCAGGTTCCGGGTGTGGCTGCACAACGTCCCAGTGCTCCGCCATCTGGCCCTTATCGTTGAAGCGCACGAAATCGGCGAAGATGTGCGTTGCGCTGATCTTGTGAAGGATCACCATATCGCCCGCCGAGAATATCTGTACCGGTCGCCACTCCTTGCGGCCCTCGCGGCGGTAGGCGATCTTTTCGATGTATTCCCGCACCCCCGCGCGTCCCTGTCCGATGCCCGGCGTATGCTGGATGTAATCTTCTGCTACCAGTGTATCGAGCAGCGAAAGGTCGTCGCCATGCATGCAATCGTCCATGAAACGCAGCAGCGTTTTCTCGTTTTCGGTCAGGTCGTCGCGCGTTCTGGGATCGTAAGGGTTTGGTTCGGTCAATCTAAGTCTCCACTTGTGTCAACAGCTCCGGAATGTGTCACCGCGCCGCGCTCGGCACCTTGCACCGACGCGGCGTATTTCTCCAACAGCCCGCCTTGGCGCGGCAGTGCCGGAATTCCCCGCGCCTTTGCGCGTTGCTCAAGGATAGCCGGATCAACCTCAAGCGTAATGCTGGCCACTTCCGGTCTTGCGTCGATGGTGATGAAATCGCCATCTTCGACCAAAGAGATGGGCCCGCCGACGGCCGATTCAGGTGACGCGTACCCGATGGACATGCCGCGCGAGGCACCCGAGAACCTGCCATCCGTCAGCAACGCGGTCTTCGCGCCCATGCCTTGTCCATACAGAAGAGCCGTGAGCCCCAGCATCTCCTTCATGCCGGGCGCGCCCTTGGGTCCTTCGCCCCGCACAACGAGGACGTCACCCTCAGCGTAGGCGCGCGTTTCCACCGCTTTCTGAGCTGTCTCTTCGCCATCAAACACGCGCGCAGGTCCCCGAAAGCGGAGTGCAGTCAGACCCGCCACCTTGAGTAGCGCACCTTTGGGACAGAGGTTGCCGGTTAGCACCACGATACCGCCGGTGGGGGCAATCGGTGCGGAAAGGCTTCGGACAACGTCGCCATCGGGTGAGGCGGCATCGGCGACCGCCTCTGCAAGCGTTTGTCCGGTGATGGTCAACGCCGACCCGTCGACATATCCGCCCGCGATCAGTTCCTTGAGGATGACAGGGGTGCCACCAATGGCCTGAACATGTGCGGCTAGGTATTTTCCGCCCGGGCTGAGATTCCCGATCAACGGGGTGCGCTGGAACACCTTTGCCGCATCTTCGATTCCGAAATCGATTCCGGCCTCGTGTGCAATGGCCGCGATGTGCAGTGCTGCGTTGGTCGACCCACCCGTCGCCGCGACGATGGCGCAGGCGTTCTCGATCGCTTTGCGGGTGACAAGGTCGCGCGGCAGCGGTCCGTCCCCTTCGATGGCGTCGACCACCGCACGGGCGGCAAAATGCATCAGTTGTTCGCGCATCGGATCGCCCGCAGGGACCATCGACACGCCGACCGGCGACAGCCCGAGCGCCTCTGAAACCATCCCCATCGTGTTCGCGGTGAACTGCCCTGCACAGGCACCGGGGCCGGTGATAGAGTGGCGCTGGTAGTCCTCAAGCTCTTCGCGGTCCGCATCGCCCGCGATCATCCGTCCGATGGTCTCGAATGCATCCAGCACGGAAACCTCTTTCCCGCGCACAACACCCGGCAATGTCGCACCGCCGTGCAGAAACACACCCGGTGCGTTTACCCTGACCATGCCCATCATCATGCCCGGCAGGTTCTTGTCGCATGCACCGATGGCGATCAGCCCGTCCCAGCAATGCGCGCGCATCGTCGCCTCAATGCTGTCAGCGATCAGTTCCCGCGAGATCAACGAGAACCGCATCCCCGGATGCGCCATCGTCAACCCGTCAGAGACGGAAACCACCGGCGTCTCGTGCGGATAGCCGCCTGCCTGCCGCACGCCTTCGGCAGCATGGGCCGCCTGCGCGCCAAGGTTCATGTTGCAGGGGCTCATACCGCCCCCGGTGTGGGCCACGGCGATCTGCGGCTTTGCGATGTCGTCGTCGCTCATCCCCATACCGTAGAGAAACGCCTTGGAATTCTCGCGCATCAGCGTCGAGTATATGGTCGGAAATCGTCTCATTGCATCGTCCTCGGCAGCCAAAGAACCAGTACAGGGAAGGCGACAAGCAGTATCAGACGCAGCACGTCTGCACAGACGAACGGCAGCACCCCACGAAAGATCGTTGGCAGGGAAATATCGCGCGCAATCGAGTTGATGACGAAGACGTTCATTCCCACAGGCGGCGTGATCAGCCCCAGCTCCACGGTCATCACGATAATCACCCCGAACCAGATCGGATCGAAGCCGAGCTGCGTCACGATCGGAAAGACAATAGGGACGAGCAGAATGATCATCGCCATTGCGTCAAGGATGCAGCCCATGATCACGAAAAAAAGCAGGATCAGCGCCAGCGTCCCATAGGCCCCAAGATCGAGCTCCACGAGCCAGGCGGTGATCTTCTGCGGGCTTTGGGTGATGGCGAGGAAATAGCCAAACAGGATCGCTCCGATCAGGATCGTATAGATCGCAACAGATGTCCGAAGCGCCTCGATCAGACTGTCGAGCAAGAGCCGTGCCGTAAGCCGCCCGCGCAATATGCCGATCAGCGCGGTTAGGAACGACCCCACCGCTGCCGCCTCCGTTGCGGTGGTAAAGCCGAAATAGATCGAACCGATGATGAGCAGGAAAAGCAACATCACCGCCCAAACCCCCGAAAGGGAGCGCACAGCCTGGCCTAGGTTGAATTTCTCTCCGGCAGGTAGACGTTTGCCATAGGCAAAGCGGACGGCAAGCATATACATCAGGATGGCGATGATGCCCGGCACGATGCCAGCAATAAACAGCACGCCCACATCCTGTTCAGTGATATAGCCATAAACGGCAAGCACGACCGAAGGCGGGATCAGGATGCCAAGTGTGCCCCCCGCCGCGATAACGCCAGTCGACACTTCGTCCGGATAGCCCGCCTCTTTCATCTCTGGCAAGGCGATCTTTGTCATCGTGGCAGCGGTGGCAACCGACGACCCGCAGATGGCCGCGAACCCCGCGCAGGCACCGATGGTGGACATCGCCATGCCGCCTTTCATGAAGCCGAACCAGTGACGACCCGTGCGGAAAAGTTCGCGCGACATGCCGGAGTTGGTCGCAAGCACGCCCATCAGTACGAAAAACGGGATCAGCGTCAGGTTGAAATCGGTCACTGTGCGTATGGGCGATTGTGCCAGCAGATTAAGGGCGGGTTTCCAGCCAGTCACGGCTGCGAAGCCGCCGACGCCGACAAGGCCCATCGCGATACCGATCGGGACGCGCAGGATCATCATCGCGAACAACGCGACAAATCCCAATATAGCGATCAGATCACCGCTCATGTTTCGTCTTTCACTTCAATGCTTTCGTAAGGGTCAAGAGATCCGCGGCCTGTCACGATGAGGATGAGCCGCGCGAGGATCGCAGGTAGGCTGACAGCAACGCCGAGCCAGATAAGCCCCATCATCGGCCAGGCGGGCAAGCGCAGGTCCATGGTGGTTTCGTTGCTGATGGCAGCATTGGATACGCGGCCGAACATCTTCCAGGCCAGCAGGCCGGTAAAGATCAGCAGCAGGGTCCAAGCGAATGCGTCGATCCAGCGGCGTGGCCCGGGCGACAGGCGCTCTACTAGAATATCGACTTTGATATGTGAGCCCCGGAAGCCGACGCTGGCGAACCCCCACATGATAGCCGCCCCCAGCAAAAGGCGCGACATATCAAAGGCGTCAGGCAACGGGTAAGCGAACAGATATCGCCCCGTCGCAGAGGCAACGACCAGAAGTGTGACCAGCCCCATGATGCAGCCCGCCACGATCTCAATTCCATGCGATATCCGCTCGAGTACGTGCTGCAGCCGCATCACGGGAGAAAGGTTGGGCGGCAGCGGTGCCGCCCAACCTTTTGAGTCAGTATCGGGCGTCATGACGCTCGAGCGCTTCTACATAGCCGTCGTAGAGGGCCTGCGCGTCATCGCCGGCTTCTTCTTTCCATTGATCGATCAGCGGTGCCGCCGAGTCACGCCACATCTGCACCTCATCTTCTGTCGGCGCATAGAGCGTGTGCTCACCGCTATCTACCATCTTCTGACGACCCGATGCTTCGTTCTCGGCCCAGCCCTCCGAGAAGCGACGCGACCATTTCGGGGTGCAGTGATCATCCAGGATCGCCTTCAGGTCATCGGGCATCCCGTTATAGCTGTCCTTGTTGATCAAAAGAAGCTGTGCCGAGATGTAGAACGGCATGTCGAGATGATACGGCGTCTCGCTGTCGATCCCGAAGATATAGACGGAATTCCAAGGGAAGGTGATCGCGTCCGCTGTGCCGTTGGCGATTGCTTCGCGCGCCTCGGGGGCAGGTACCTGAACGGGGCCGCCACCAAGCGAGCTGACAAAGCGCGACATGGTCGCGTGCGCGGGACGGACGTTCAGACCTTTGATATCTGCCGGCACTTT
>NZ_JBVCWP010000281.1:0-4899 GCF_057460485.1 Boseongicola sp. | reverse complement strand
GGATGGACGACACGCCTTTGACGGATGCTGGTTTAATGCTGGATGCGGTGGCCTTGGCATCGCCGGTGAAGTTGTCCGCGGGTAAGAAGCGGCACGCTTTGGTGGTTCTCGAACGCTAAATCTCCGCCTCGAAGGCTGAAGGGCGGCAATTGTCACCAGCCCCTCCTGTCGCGCGAGTGGTTCAGTTCAGCTTCCAGTCTCCATCCGGAAAGAACGCGTGGAATGCGAACGCGAACATGACGTCGTGAGGCAGATCGTTGCCGCTTGCATCACGCACGCGCACTGTCCCCACATCGCGCCCGGCGCCGATGGTGTATTGGTCAAGGGCCGAGGCCTGCCCTGCCCGCCAGCTCAGTGTAATCCCATCTTGCGTAATCACTTCTTCTTCGCGCAGACGATCGAAGGTCCAGGCTTTTTCAGCAACGCGCACGACACGCATCAGGGCCGGAATATCGTGGGGTGGAAGTTCGCCTGAATAAAGGAATGGCCGCGTCGAGGTGTCGTAGCCAACATATGGATTACGGCCGTATTGGCGGGGCCAGCGCGGTTCGTCCATGACGAGGCCTTCGGGATTGCGCGCTTTGAATTCGGCCCAGCTTTCCATCCATGTTGGCAGTTGCGTCAATTCAACGCCGGTCAACTCCCCCACGATCCCCGTGCCAATGGCTTGCTGCCACCAGCTTTCGGTTTCGCGGTCATACATGACCATATCCGAGTTCCGAAGCTTGCCCGAGACGCCAAAGCTTAGGGTTTGGCCATCGACGCGGCGATCAAAGGTGATGCCAGAGTTGCACAAAGGGCAAAACGTGACCGCGATGGGAATGCCGTTCACCGTGTCGTTGGCGATCTCATGCCATGTGAGGTAGCGGATCGGATAGGTGCGTGGTTCGGCGCCGTCGATCTCGACCGTGATGACTGGTTCCATATCGACCAAGCGTGTTTCGCTTGCCGCAGGGATAAAGGACACTTCATCAAGGGCCGGAATGCCGTCTTTTGGCGGCCCACCTGACAAGATTTCCACCCAGTTTTCGACCGTGGTGTTTTCAAAGTCTGTGTTTGGCCATTCGAACTTCCAGAAGGACGGATCGGCATTGGCGGTAGACATGGCGCCTCCGATAGCAATGGCCGTGGCGGCGATAAGATGTGTCAGATGCATGGGGTCGCTCCTCCCGGAAAGATGGTGTGAGAAGAATGTGGCAGAGGAGCTGCCCTGGGCCTAGCCCTTATCACGCGAGGTTGATGGGACGAGAGAAACCGGATGATGCGTTGACAGGCGGAAAGGTGGCAGTCTTTGGTTCGCGTGAAGCAAAGGGACACACCGTGATGATAAACGACTATCTTTACGCGATAATTCCGGTGCCGCCTTTTATCTGGGTGGCCCTCCTCATGGCGGCCTTTGGCATCTTGAGCTGGCAGCGCTTTCGCGTCACCGCAGACGACGCGTTTCTGCTCAGCCACTCCTACGGTTTGGCGGTTGCGTTAACCGTTACGGCGGCCTCGGCACTTGCGCTGACTGCGGCGGACCGATTGTCGGGACCTGCCTGCCTTTTCGGGCATATCGGCCAGCTTTTCAGCATTCTGACAGCGTTGGTTGCTTTCGGTCTGGTGATCCGGGCGCTGATCGGTGGCAAGGATCGGGCCCGCGCTTATTTTCTCTGGCTGCTGCCACTTAACGCTGTCGCAACATCGATCCTCTTGAGATCGGCCGGGTCCTGCACAATCTAAGGACCCGGCCAAAGCTCTGTTATTTTGCTACCCTGACGCTCATCATCTGATCAGGTTCCCCGATCACAGAGCCATTGGCACCTTTGCCGAGCTTGATTGTATCTACGATGTCCATGCCTTCGACCACACGTCCAAAGACTGTGTATTGCCCATTCAGGAAATAGCCTTCGTCGAACATGATGAAGAACTGGCTGTTGGCGGAATTCGGGTCTTGGCTGCGTGCCATACCGACGATGCCACGATCAAACGGCACGTCCGAAAACTCGGCGCGAATTTCGCCACGCTCAGACCCTCCACGGCCCGCCATGCTCATATCGCCGCCGGCTTTGCCAAACTCAACATCGCCGGTTTGCGCCATGAAGCCTTCAATCACGCGGTGGAAGACGACGCCGTCATATGCGCCCTCTTCAGCCAAGGCTACGATTTGTGCCACATGCTCGGGTGCGATGTCTTCAAGAAGGTCGATCACAACCGTACCGCTGGTTTCCCCAGCTATTTCGATCACAAGGTTTGGGCCGGGACCGTCGGCTACATCCTGAGCCATGAGAGGCGACGTCGACAAAGCAAAAATAATCGCAAGTTTACGCATCAGCGGCCACCTTAACCGAGTGCATGCGATCCGGGTTCATCGGTGGCTCGCCGCGTGCAATGGCGTCGACGTGCTCCATGCCGGAAATGACCCGGCCATAGACCGTGTATTGACCATTCAGGAAAGCATTGTCGGAAAAATTGATGAAAAACTGGCTGTTGGCCGAGTCTGGGCTTTGGCTACGGGCCGCGCCGATGCTACCACGATCGTGCGGCAGTTTGGAAAATTCAGCAGGCACATCCGGCTTGTCAGAGCCACCAGTTCCCGCACGCCGCAGATCAAAGCCTTCAACAAAGTCACCGTGCTGAACGTCTCCGGTTTGCGCCATAAAACCGTCGATCACGCGGTGAAAAACAACGTTGTCGTATTCACCGGCGCGCGCCAACTCTTTCATACGTGCGCAGTGCTGCGGGGCCACGTCTGCCAAAAGCTCGATGGCAACGGTGCCGTCTTTGAGTTCAATCAGGATCGTGTTCTCAGGGTCTTTGTAGTCGGCCATCTGGCGCTCCTTTTTTTCGATTTGGCCGGACCCTAATGCGGGTGTCGACTGAGGAAAAGGGTGAAAGGCGCGGAACCGCCTGTTGACCTGCGCGACGGCTGGGATAGGGAATGGGAAACCCAGAGCGATAAGGAGAGCGGATATGGCATGGAAAACCCTCGATGATATGGATCTGAACGGAAAGCTGGTGCTGACGCGTGTCGACCTGAATGTGCCAATGGACGGGACGACGGTCACTGACACGACCCGCATCGAACGGATCGTGCCGACGATCACGGATATTATTGCCAAGGGCGGCACGCCGGTGATGCTTGCGCATTTCGGCCGCCCCAAAGGGCAGCCAAACCCCAATATGTCATTGCGCCTTGTGATCCCGGCCCTGACGTCGGCCTTGGGCCGTGAAGTGACATTTGTTGAACACCCGGATCGCGCGAGCCTTGATGCCTTGCCGGAAGGGGCTGTCGTTCTGGTCGAGAACACCCGGTTTTCTGCCATGGAAGAAGCCAACGATCCGCGCATGTCCGGGTTTTTGGCAACGCTGGGCGATGTATATTGCAATGATGCGTTTTCTGCGGCGCACCGCGCGCATGCCTCGACCGAAGGCGTCGCGCATTTGCTTCCGGCATGCGCCGGACGGTTGATGGCGGCCGAATTGAAAGCGCTTGAGGCCGCATTAAGTGCTCCGGAACGACCGGTTGTGGCTGTTGTGGGCGGTGCCAAGGTGTCAACTAAGCTTGATCTTCTGGGCAATCTGGTGCGCAAGGTCGATACTTTGGTGATCGGCGGCGGCATGGCGAATACGTTTCTTGCCGCTCAGGGTTACGGCGTTGGAAAGTCCCTGGCGGAGCATGACATGGCCGAAACAGCCCGCGAAATCATGGCCAAGGCTGAAGAAGCGGCTTGTGAGATAATCCTGCCCATTGATGTGGTGTGTGCGACAGAATTTGCGGAAGGAGCCGACAATATCACGGTTGCCGCAGACGCATGCCCGTCTGATCGGATGATCCTAGATGCGGGTCCAAGGTCGGTCGCACGAGTGGCTGAAGTTTTTGAAGGCGCAAAGACCTTGATCTGGAACGGACCACTTGGGGCTTTCGAAATTGCTCCCTTTGACGCGGCGACCAATGCTGCTGCGGCGCATGCTGCGAAGTTGACCCGTGACGGCAAGCTGATTTCGGTGGCCGGCGGTGGCGACACGGTCGCGGCGTTGAATAAGGCCGGTGCGGCGGACGACTTCACCTATATCTCGTCGGCGGGGGGGGCTTTCCTTGAATGGATGGAAGGCAAAACTTTGCCGGGAGTTGCCGCTCTCGAACAGGGCTAGAAGACGGCGGGCGATTTGCGTAAAAGCAGACGAAACTCAGATCACGAGGATATCATGGCAAACGAACAACAAGCAGAACAGATGCGCTCGGGTCAAGGCTTTATTGCGGCTCTTGATCAATCGGGTGGCTCGTCCCCAAAGGCCCTGAAGCTATACGGTGTCGAGGAAGACGCGTATTCTTCGGACGCCGAGATGTATGACCAGATCCACGCTATGCGCGCGCGCATTGTGGCGGCCCCTGCGTTCAACGGCGACAAGGTCATCGGAGCCATCTTGTTCGAGATGACGATGGATCGCGCATTCGCAGGTAAGCCCGCGGCAGAATATCTATGGTCTGAAAAGCGCGTTGTGCCGTTCCTGAAATGCGACAAGGGACTTGAGGCGCAAGCCAACGGCGTGCAGCTAATGAAGGCGATCCCTGACCTGGATGCGCTTTTGGCGCGTGCGGTTGGTAAGGGCGTTTTCGGCACGAAGATGCGCTCGGTTATTAACGCCGCCGATCAGACCGGTATTGCTGCAATTGTCGCGCAGCAGTTTGAGATCGGTCGCCAAATTCTTGGCCATGGGCTTATGCCGATCCTTGAGCCGGAAGTGACCATCACGATTTCAGACAAGGCGGACGCCGAGGCGATCTTGCAGGACGAGATCCTCAAAGCTCTGGACGCGCTGCCCGAGGGCACAGAGGTTATGCTGAAACTGTCGCTGCCAACGGTTGCCAATTTCTACGCGCCGCTAATTGCGCATCCGAAGGTGATGCGCGTC
>NZ_JBVCWP010000280.1:0-4958 GCF_057460485.1 Boseongicola sp. | reverse complement strand
GTCTACAATCACTTTAATCAGGAATGCAGCCTCTCAAGTCGACCCAATTTCAAGCTCAACCGCGCCGCCGCTCTTGCCGAGTGGCGTGGCCTCTGCGCAAAATAAGAGGCAGCGTCACTGTCCGTTCGGAGACTGGTTCGAATTCGTCTGGCAGCACCGTCTGCTATCTACAATTGAACAGGGCTTCTCGACAAGATCACAGCCCTGCCAGAAGCTGGGCCATGACCGGTCAGCATTACTCAGAAAAATCGTCAAGGAACGCGGAATAGTCCTCCCAGCTCTGCTGATCGGCTCCTTCATTATAGTTGGGAAATCCAAAAGCTGAGAAAAGGTGCCCGGCACCCGCATATGTGTGCGCAGTCAGACTTCCGCCAGCGAGATCGACATCGTCTGTGAAATTAACAAGGGTGGATACCGGAACTCGCTCGTCAGAGTCTCCAATGGCGACAAAAAATGGTGCGACACCATCCGGCAATATACGGCCCTGACCTACCGAAACGCGGCCAGAGAAGATCGCGTAGGCATCAACCTCGAGTTCGTTCCCGAGCCCGGACCAGGCCAGTTCCATCGCCACCAAAGCGCCCATGGAGTAGCCCATGACCAGCAAAGGTTCAGCCCCATGCTTTCGGGCCTCATTGATGGCTGCGGTGAGAATTTCGTGCATCCTCTCCTGGTCAGAGGTCACGGCCTGAAGCCCGGTCTGTCGCGCCTCCATTGTCTTAGGCTGCTGTCCGGCAGGGTAGAGGTCGGCAGCGAAAGTCGTGAAACCCAAGTCGGCCAGCATCTGGGCTCTGTCCATTTCATAGTCACTCAGACCATTCCATGTGGGCAGAATCACGATAGTCCCGCGTGGGTTTTCTGCTTGCGCCACGTAGCCATCAAATTGGGCGTCCCCGACTGTGTAGGTTACTCGTTCACCTGCCCCCGCCACGGTCGCAACCACCGCAAAGGCGGTGCTCATTAGGATCAGCTTCGACATGCTTTCTCTCCCTTCTTCCTTTGTTCGTTGCAGCGATGCATGGTTTGCTTAGCCGCTGTGCGCCGTTAAACTAAGCCGGACATGTGCAGAAAGTCCCGAAAGACTACCGAAGAAGTGGCGAAGACCGTAGATCAGGTTCAGATTGGCGATGCAGTTTTCGATCCAGATTCGGGAGAACTGAGCGTCCATGGAGATCGCAGCAATCTCCGCCCCCAAACTGCCAGGGTCCTAACAGTTCTGGTAGAGCGCGAAGGGTCGTTGGTGTCCAAGGCCGACTTGCTGAACCACGTTTGGCCAGACACTCACGTTACCGAAGACAGTGTAGTTCAGTGTATATCGGAGATTCGGAAGGCTTTTCGAGACGCCGGCGGCGTGGAACTCAGGACCATTCCAAAGAAGGGCTACCGCCTCGTTTTTCACATGTCCGACGCGAAACCTCCGAAGCCGGGCTCTCCCCCGTTGCGCCGCTTTCTGCTTCTGACCGGACTGTTGGTCGCGTTCATCCTTGCTTTGCTTGGCGGCCTGTTCTGGTCCAAGGGACCCAGCCCATCGCCCCATCGGACGACCGTTGCGGTAATGCCATTCCAAAACATGAGCGGCGATCTGGGACAGGCATACTTCTCAAATGGTCTCGCTGAGGATCTGATTGTCGATCTGTCTGGGCTCTCCGATATTCGCGTTGTCTCGCGTGGCGCCAGTTTCTCGCTGGATGCGTCAACGACGAGTGTTCGGGAAATGGCGGACATACTTCGCGCAGATGTCATCGTGGAGGGCAGCGTGCGGCGCATCAGCAATAGCCTTCGCCTTTCGGTTGCCTTGGTCGACGGCGAAACGGGGGCAAATCTGTGGGCCAAGCGTTTCGAAGGAACACCTGAAGATGTCTTGGCCTTTCAGGATGAGGTCGCCCACGAATTGCTACGGACGCTGTCGGTGCGGCTTTCCGGTGCGGAGCGTGCCCGTCTCGATGTGCGGGGAACAAACAATATCGAAGCACATGATGCCTATCTTCGCGGTCGCGAACTCGAAAACCTTTATACCAGCGAGACCAACCTGAAAGCTGAGGCCGCCTTGAAAGAGGCGATCCGGATCGACCCTGACTACGCGCTTCCCCACGCTCATCTGGCGCAAGTCTACAGCTTCCGGGTTGAGAATAACTGGACCAGAGACCGGGAAGGAAACATCGATGCAGCGTTCTACCACGCTGAACGGGCTATTGTGCTTGATCCGGAACTGCCATTTGCTCACTTCTCGCTTGGTCGCCTTTACACCCGCAGTTTTGCGCCAGATGAAACACGTGCGATCAACGCTTACAGAACCGCAATTCAACTCGATCCCAACTATGACGATGCCTATGTCTTCCTCGCCAACATTCACATTTTCAATGGACGCGCAGACGAAGCTCTGCCGTTGATCTTGGAAGCCTTCGAACGCAACCCGCTGCCGCCATACTGGTATGACCTTGCCGAAGGCATGGCGAATTATTTTCTGGAAAACTACGAGAAGGCTGAAGCCCATCTTGTTCGAGCCCGCGACAGGAACCCATCAGCCCCGTATCCCTATCGCTTTCTGATCGCGACCTATGGGCAGTTGGGGGTCACAGACGAAGCCGAGTGGATGGCGATGGAATACGAGGCACTCGGACGTGAAGCTACGGTGGAGGACTTGCTAAACTCAGCGTCCATTCAGGACCCAGCCTACAGAATGGCCTTCGCGGAAGGTTTTAGAAAAGCCAATGTGCCAGAAAACTGAAGAATGAGGTCGTTTTACCGACCACAACCTATTCCGCGTGCGCAGCGAAGCGCGGACTTGTCCCGCTCTGCGGTCCTTCTCCCACCGAAAATGCTGCGCGATGCACGAATGGCCGCAAAGCGAAAGCTGCAGCGCGGCGTTGGAACGACCGACGAGCGGCGGCTTTGGGCCGATTACAGCATCCTTAAGGTGCGGTGATTGGCGGAGGCTTACGACGCTTGCCTGACACTGCATTTCCTGCGATTGCCGCAAGCAGCACGGCACCGCCGATCAGCGTATTGAGGCTCGCTGTTTCACCAAGGAAGAGCCAGACCCAAACCGGGCCAAGCAGGACCTCGGCCAGCGATAGCAGGGCAAGCTCTGCAGCTGGGAGACTGCGGGATCCCAGTGTGTAGAGGATCAGTCCCGCACCCACCTGAAATACCCCCATGCCCATGGATATAGTGCCATCGTGCAAGCTGAGAGCAACGGACAGCCCCGAGAATTGGCATATCCCAAATGTGACGACGATGGCGAACAGACCGGACAGGAATACCGATGGGAGCATTTCGCCCGTCCGCCCCCATCGCAAAGCAACGGTGAAGACGGCGAAGCCAAATGCCGACCCAAGCGCGGCAAGGCTGCCTCTCAGGACGACGCTGCCGGACTTATCGGCAACCATGATCGCGATCCCGCCTATGGCAACAGCAATCGCAACCCAGGTTGCGAGGCGCACGCGTTCACGCAGAATGATCCAACCCAGGACCGCAGCCATAAACGGTGCGGTTGCAAAAAGCAGCATTGCATTCGCGACCGAGGTATTCTGGATTGAGTAGATCCCGCCGGAATAGGCTGCAACCAGTGAAAGCCCGGCGATAACAGAGGGAAAGCCGATGCGGCGGATCTGAACAAAGGGGCTTTCGCCCGACCGCACCCGAATGACCACGTAAAGAAATAGCGACATGCTGATCGACCGATAGAGCAGAATCTGCCAGACGACGGCGTCTTCTATCATGCGAATGCCAAGACCGACCGTTGACCACAGAACCCCGGCCGCAAACACGAAGAGCACACTGTACTTGTGGGCATCCGCTGTGGAAGTGTGGGGGGCTACAGATGTCATATCGGGCCATTCAAAGAGGTCTCGCTTGCACGATAACCTCTCGGAGAGGTCTCATATCCCTCGTATGCGACATTCATGGCGCGTCAGAGAACTTGACCGCAAAGTTTCGATTTGAAAAAACTCCGCAACTGACAGATGGCCAATGGCCGGTTTGGGGAAGCTGCGCCGCAGCGACAACAGGTCAGGTCAACGGTTGCAACGGGTCGTCCAAGTCGATCCTGGCCAGCCAAATATCAGATGAAAAGCTGCAGCGCGGAAGGCGGCTTGGAGCCCTAAGCGGCCATCTGCTTGGGGCGTGTCTCACAACTGTTCGAGAGAAAAATCCATTAGGCCTGAGCATCGCGATCGGTTTGTCGAGGGAAGCCGGGTTTCAATCGACGGGTCGGTTGAAGGCATTCTGTGCACGATTTTGGCCGCTCCAGTTAAGGCAATTACTCATGCAGTTCTTCGCACCGCCCAGGCACGAGCGGTAAGTGGGATAGAACCGTCCGGGGCATAGGGCAGCTTATCCTCAATTTTCCGTCGCAGTTGCTCGCGCTGATCGTCCCGCAGGGAAACACAATAGGCCCCGGCTGGGCCTTGCCCCCTTAAGAATGGAGACCAATAGTCATTGATATCAGTGAATATGGTCGGCGCCTCAAGCGCGGTTGTCTTGATGGCGTTTAGACCCGCTGCTTTGAAGAGATCGGCCAGCGGTTCCCGCTTGCAGATCGGAAACTGTTTGCCCTCGTCCTGCGCCGCGCCATTGGGAAAAAGCTCTGAAACTCCGTTCCAGAAATAGCGCATAAGCGGCATCTCACCCGCATAGTCCCAGACGTAGGCGGCAATCGTTCCGCCGTGCTTGGCTGCCCGAAGCATTTCCTTAAGTGCCGGTGACTTTTCAGGAACGAAATTCAAGACGAGGCCGGATACCACGACATCCACCTTGCCGTCTTCAAGCGGCAAGGTGAGCGCGTTTCCAATCTTAAACTCTGCCCGCCCTTCAGTGCGCCGCGAAGATCGAAAAAGGAAAACGTTTTGTGGTTTATTCGCTGTGCACTAACCTTCGGTCTGGCAAGCAAATTGCCGACGCCAATTCAGCAAAGGGGCATTGTCAGAACAAATCTGCTTGAGGCGGGCAGGGTGGTT
>NZ_JBVCWP010000279.1:0-5027 GCF_057460485.1 Boseongicola sp. | reverse complement strand
GGCACCCAAAGAGGGATGTCCTATCTTGAATCATCAAACCTGCAAAGTGGCGCAGCGAGGTATTGAGTATGAGCTACAGTCCGGGTCTAGTGTGGTGCACTAACCTGAAATACAGGAATAGCATCGTGTTAATCAGGTATGGTGGCGGAGACGAAGTCCTTGGAATATTAACTGTAAACTATTGTTAATATGACAGATAAATTTTCTCTACTATCTTTATACCACATTTCATACCACGCAAGATTTGACTTTTGACCGTTTTAGGCGCTTTCGGCTTCTTATTCCGGAGTGACAATGTTCTGACTTCTTGCTGCCTTTTACGGCGTAAGAAAATACCCTTCCCGACGTTCACGGAGTGGTCAATTTTTTATGTTTGAACTGCACGCGCAATAAAGTGACGGGTGCGACGTTCTGGGAATGGATCGGTCTAGCGATTTACCCGCCCCCTCGCGCGCGTACTGGTTTCGAAAGATCATCAAAACTTGAGATGGCGGCTTGTCATCGCCTTGCCCGCGCGCATTGAGCCGCGAATGTCCGCTCCGAGCCCAAAGCGGACACTTGGAAGCGTTTGACCCAGCCCCAAATGTGCGCTGTTAAGACCGTCCCGGACGTCTGCTGCGGGCTTCTTGCCTACTGGTCGCTAAGGGGTTCGACGATAAAGCTGCCGAACTGGCTAGGGTAGTCCCAGTCGGAGCTGAAGACCCCGTTGGCGAGAGTACCTGTATAGCTTTCCTGACCTGGGCCCGGGATCACGCGAACGTCTCCTCCCTCGGGCCCTGTCGCGCCGGCATGCAGCGCCGCCATGCAGATGTTGCTGATGCCGTCGTAGGGGTCACTCCCGAAGGCATATCCGCCTCTCAGTTTGCGTGCTTCGGCCGTGCAGTGGCATTCAAACGGCTCGCTGGAGTAGGCTGTCGGGTCGCCCCGGCTGCCAAGCGCAACGGGGCAGTCCGGCAACGACGAAGCCTTCGCCCCGGTGGTTCCATCGCTGCTTTGTGCAGAAGCCGAAACGCTGCACCCCAAACTTGCAATGATGAAGGCTGTTTTGATCAAGAAATGTCGCATTCCCACAATCCTTTCTGCCGATTCCAGTGGAGTTTACCACAAAGGTACGTGTGGATGACCGCCGATCAAGAACGTCAGCTTTATCCAAATAGCGGACATCCGACGGAGTTGGCCGGGTCCAACCTCAAGCAGGCCCCGCTTTCTGAGCCCCTAGTGACAATTCCGCGTACCACCGCTACCTTCGGCTTTTCGACTGGAGGCGGTGTTATGGGGAGCATGAAAGCGGTTATCATACGCGAGGCCGGCGGACCCGAGGTCTTGAACGTGGAAACTATGCCAGTCCCGACACCGAAATCCGGTTGGGTCCTCATCAGAGTCCGGGCTTTCGGTCTAAACCGGTCAGAGCTTTTCACACGCCAGGGCTATTCTCCAAACGTGCCCTTTCCACGCGTGCTGGGCATTGAAGCGGTGGGCGAAGTTGTCGCTGCACCGGATAGAGGGTTTCAACAAGGCGACAAAGTGGCCACTGCGATGGGTGGCATGGGCCGACAATTTGACGGGGGATACGCGGAATACACCCTCGTGCCTGCCGGGCAGGTCCAGAGACTTAGAACCAATTTGCCATGGAGCGTGCTTGGTGCCTTGCCCGAGATGGTCCAAACAGCATGGGGATCGCTCAATACTTCGCTTGGAGCCAAAGCTGGCGAAACACTCTTGATACGAGGCGGCACAACGTCGGTGGGCTTGACCGCCGCCATACTGGCGAAACAGGCCGGGCTTCGCATCCTGGCCACATCCCGTCGAGAAGACCGGCGCGAGATGTTGTTAAAGAATGGCGCGGATGAGGTGTACATTGACGGTGGCGAAATATCCTCGCTGGTCAGGAAAAAGTATCCCGATGGTGTCAACAGGGTTCTGGAACTGGTCGGCACCACAACCTTGCTCGACAGCCTGCAATGCGCAGCGATGGGTGGCTCGGTTTGCATGACAGGCATGGTGGGTAACGCTTGGGAGTTTGAGCGCTTTAGTCCGATGGGGTCGATCCCCACTGCCGTAAACCTGACGACATATTCCGGAGGAGCTGAGGATTTCATTTCAACACCTCTTCAGCAAGTTGTAGACGCGGTCGTGCAGGGCACCTTCAACCCACCCATCGGCAAAACATTCAAAATGGTGGAGATCGTCGAGGCTCACCGAGCAATGGAAGATAATTCCGCAGGCGGTAAAATAGTGGTGACGACTTAGGGCCTCGATATTGGAGATTGGGCCAAGCCCAGCGAGTGGCAGCTTTGTCCGCACAGCGGACTTTCGCGCCGCAAGCAATACAGACCAAAACAGCGACCAATCAAGCCTAGACCGACAAGGGCTATCACCGTTTACGGCTGACGACCCTTGATGGGGTGGGGTGCCCCTTTTGGCACACTCACCGGCTATTTTTGAGATTTAACATAATTGCGCTTACGCGAGGCTCTCGAAATCCCTGCGTTCGGTTGGAACCGCATTTTCCGAACTGGCCATCAACAGGCCTGCCGTCGACTTCCGCTTTCGTCCAAATCCCACGTAGAACCGTTCCTTCAGATCAGGTCCGGCGACAAACTTCCCTATCGCTCAGAACAGCCGGACATCCGAAACAGCGACATCCGCTTGAAAGACGCGCCCCACCGCAACCACGCCAATTCGACGCAGCCTTGCGGGCCTCAGAACCTTTTCTGACCTGTGTGGCTCAAATGTGAGAAATGGAAATTGGATAGTGGACCATTGCGCTGTTGCACGGAAAGGCGCGCGAAATGATTGCCAAGGCCGTTCCAGATCATCTGTTCGAAGGCGCAGATCATATAGTTCATCGTTGCCGTAAACATCAATCTCGATACCGGTCCGGTAGCCTGCATCCAGAATTGAACCGTCCCGCTTAAGGTCAGAGGCCATCTGAATGAAGCCCCCGTTGTTTTCTAGCGAGACCAGCCCGGTCAGACGTGTCGCACTGCGTCCGTCGATGGTTTCTTTGGCAATTTGACCCCTTGAGATACCGCCCATCACGGTATCGGCCACGAATTCCCAGTTTGTTTTTATCTTGAACACCCGGCCATAACTCTCCATGCGGTCTCATACCATAGTTTACGCCACAAGCTGCTCTTGGCGGTTTTCCGATAACAACGTCTAGGTTCTGGAACCTCCAACACGCTTGTTATCTTCCGCTTGATGAGTAGATTTACGACCGATCTTCAGATATCAAATAAGCACTAATTTTCCAGTTCATCTGCTTTTCGGGGGCGCGTTGGTTGTTGATTTGCAGCTTGAAAGCCAAGGCGGCCGGCAAGCTTCGAAATTACCGGACGCACCACGAGAGAGCTTCTGTAGGCAACTTCCATAACGTGCAGCACACCAGGGATATTCGCCAAACGGGATGCCCACGACCAGCCGGGCAAAGCACGCCAGACTTCCACAAAGGCTCTTGCGCCTGACAGTAGTTCTCCGTCCTGCTTGCGAACATGAAACCGGCTCATAGCTTTTTCGGATGTGAGGTCTGAACCCAGCTCGGCATGTTCCACAGAAACATCGACCAGGTGCAGATTGTTCCCACCGGACCTCGAAGCATAGTGGTTGATCTCAGCCGAGCAGAGCGGGCAGGAACCGTCGTAGTAGACGGTCGGACCGCAAGTAGGTGCGCGGCTGGCGACTGATGTTGCCCGCAATACGATGACGTCTTGTTTTTTTGTCTGCATTGAATTCTCTTTTTACACTTATACGTCGAGACGCGTTTTTAGGATCAATGACGCGTCAATCTGCCGCCGCTACCGGAGCGTCTGCACAAACTGTGGCCGTGCAAGTTGATCCGGCTGAGAGCACACTTTCTCAGCCTCAAGACAGAGGCTCTTGTCATCAACAAGGCACCTGGATCACGACATGAGCAGCAGCGGATATCGAACTCTTTCCGCGAGGGTAAGAGTGGCGTACATTCTTTGCAGAGCTTACGTTCGTTCCAAGAGAATGCTGTCTAAGGATTCTGGCGATATATTTCTTGCGAGCGGTCAAAAGAGAATTCTTGGAGCGCATTTCGACGCCACCTATTTCTGGCGAAAGCTCTGCGGTGCCTGACCGGTCAGTTTTTCGAACATCCTCGTGAATGCACTCCGGCTTCGAAAGCCCACCATCTCGGCGATGCGTTTGACTGGCAGATCGGTTTCATCCAGCAGTGACGCAGCTCTATGGACCCGAATGTTCCGCAATAATTCCATTGTGCCGGTCCCATAAGCATCGCGGAAATGTTTTGCGAAACTCGAACGGCTCATTCCCACGGCGTCGGCAAGGCTCTGGACGGAGTGCGGGTCGCCCGGAGCATCCAGCATCAGCTTGATTGCATTCCAGACTTTCTCGTCATCCAACGCCGATACCCAGGTCAGTGCCAGATCTTCTGCGGCAATTCGCTTACGCAAGAGTTCGATCATGCACTCCAACAGCAGAACCCGGATCATGGCTTTGCTGCCCAGTCCGGGATTTAAAATTTCCTGGATCATCTTTTGGAGAGGTGACTGGATTTCGCTTTTAAGCCCCGCGCTTTCGACGATCGGTTCGCGGACCAGATCGATCAGGTCGTCGATGCCGCTAAGTCCAATGGTGACATTCGTGCAAAGCGCGATAAGCTGGCTGTGCTTCCCTGTTTCCTTGACCTCGAGAATCTTGTCCGCAAGCCTGACCATAGACGCGCTGCATTTTGGGAATGTGTCTCCACCATCATCGAAACTGCGCAAACCGTGCGAAGTCAGGGCAGGGACAAGAACAAGACAATCCTTCTGAACGCCGATCAGTTTCCGGTTATGAAGGATCACCTCTCCCTTGCCAGCAAGAATATAATGCAGTGTCGCCTTCGGTCTGCGCCCAAGGTCAAGTGTACAGGCTCCGCGTAACTGGCACAGCGCAAAAGGTTCTGTAGAGACCTCAAGCCTGTCGAGAACATTTTCAAAAGACATGATCAAGAGTTACGCCATTGTGGACGATTTGGCATCAAAATTATCAAGAAAGGC
>NZ_JBVCWP010000278.1:0-5061 GCF_057460485.1 Boseongicola sp. | reverse complement strand
GGTCCTGCGGTTCAGCGGGCGCTTCGCCCATTTGGGCGCGAGCTGTTTCGACGGCTTCCTGCGCCGCATCCGCTGAAAGACTGGCGGTCAAGCAATCCTGGACGGCCGCCGCGAGATCCTCAAGAACGCTTGCCTCCAAGGCAACTGTGGATGGCGGCACATCTGGCACCTTGAGGATTTCCAAGACTTCGTCAATTTGGCTTTTGAGTTCGCCCCGATCTGCGCGGCGGCGGTCAAGATCGGCTCTAGCGGTGCTGGCCCGGCCCATCAGCGGCGCTCCGTCGATGGTCAGTTGATCGAGCCTTTCCATCTCTGTCGTCAAAGGCTGGATCAGCTTGTCGACCGGGTTGTCTGCGATGATCTGATCTTGCTTGGCGGTCTCTTCTTCCGCCTCCGTGATCCGAATCTTCAGCGCCGCGGTTTTTTCGACAAGGCCCGCCACTCGCTCTGCCGCGCCGGGATGGAGGTCGGGACCTTCAGGAAAATCGACCAAGGCCTCTGTCAGCCTCCCTATCTCCTCGGTTCGATCATACCACACCTCTGCGGCCTTAGATGCGGCCTGTCTTTGATGGGTCTGTCGCAGCTCGGCATCGGCCCCCTTAAACTCGGCCGCAGCCCGGTCACGATCATGTCTTAGCGTGCGCTCTCGTTCTGTCGTAAGGCGATCAGCACGCAATTCGCGGCCGATCTCTTTCAGGCGGTCACTGCCTGCTTTAAGAGCGTTTCCCCGACCGCGTTTCTTGTGAAATTTGTCGGCCCGCTCCGCCAACGCGTCCAGTGTTTGTGCCATGCCCGTCAGGCCAGAGAGACCCGCGTGCAGCAGCTGCCCAAGGTCTCCCTGCGCGCCAGCGATCCGTTCGCCGCCTTCCCGCAAACCCTTCTCGTTGAGCGAAAACCGTTCCTCGTATGTATCTCGCGTCAGGCCATGCAACGCACCCGATAGGATCGCCTCGTTTATTGGGCGGTCATGCGCGTCCAACAACGATTGGGTCCTCTTGCTATTTCGGCGTAAAACCAAGGGGCCGAGCCCGGGCAGGTCAAGTTCCGCCCCCACAACAAGGTCACTTCGCTCGAACCGGAAGGCATAAGGATGCGCCCCGCCCTTGAACCCGAAGAGCAGTTCCAGAAATCCGTGATACGCCGTGGATTTACCCGCCTCGTTTGGACCGAAGATTACCGTCACGTCAGGCGCGCCGTCGGCACGTTTTGGAAAAGCAATCTCGGCGTCATTGAATCGACCATAACGGATCAGATCTAGCCGGTTCAGCCTCATTGCGAGGTCCCCGCGTGCAAAGTCAGAGAGACTTCGGCAATCGCTTCTTCCAGAAGCGCATCCAGCCTGTCCTCATCCAGCTCGTCCATGATTTCTGGCGGCAGGGCAAGACGCAACTCTTCCAGCTGCTGCAGGGCGGCCTGTCGGAAGCCGTCTTCGACCAGTTCGCCCTGCATGAGGCGGAAAAGATCGTCGGTCTCGGCCCCCTGTTTGCCGGTCGGGGGGGTTGACTTGACCTTGTCAAGGAATACGCCTTCTATGCTGTCCAGCACTTCTGTCGCCAGTTCCGTCACCAGTTCCGTCCCGTGGCGATCCGAGGTGACGTGCAGGCGCATTGCCATATCGCGTCCCGGCATTTGCGCGGCCAACAACACGTCGCGCAAACTTCGCAAGACTTCTTGTTGGTCAGCACAAGCGCTCAAATCCAGCGCGTATTCGGAAAAGCCGAGGTGGCCAATGGCGCGGCGTTCGAACTGCGGCGTGCCCTCGTTGAGGGATACGATGGTCACGGTGCCACCGTTGCGCTCGCCGAAGTGACGCGGCTGCGGGATGCCGGGCATGACCGCCAGTACCGGTCCGTCGACCCGCTCAAAAGGCGCATGAATGTGCCCGAGGCACCACAAGTCGAACCCATGACCCATCAGGTCCCGTTCGGCGCAGGGCGCATAAGGATCATGACCTGGGGCACCGTCAAGCGAGGTATGCATCAGCCCAACGTTGCGCTTGCCCGGCACAGGCAGCGGATAATCGGGCAGGAAGCTCTTCGCCACATGGGCCGCGTCGAAGGAGAGGCCGTGAAAGACGGTGTCGCCGATCTCGACCGTTGGAGCGCCCTTGTGCAAAAGGTAGATGTTCGGCCCCAAATCCCCATGCGCCCGATGATCGAGCAGCGCATCATGGTTGCCCCTGATCAGAACCGTCGGCACGCCAGCCTCCGAGGCGCGCGATAGCTGAGTAATCAGGAAGGCGCGGGATTTCAGATCAGGATAACCATTGTCAAAGATGTCGCCCGCCAGCACCAATGTATCGACCTGCTCCGATATCGCCAGATCGATGATCTCGGCAAAGGTATCGCGGCTGGCCTGCTTCAACCGATCCCCTAGGTCGGGGTTGCGTAGTGCCACGGATCGGATGGGTGATCCGAGGTGAATGTCAGCTGAAACGAGGAGGCGCATCATATTCGTCCGTTTTCCCGCGAATGGTGCGGCTTTTGCGTCGAGACAACCATTTAGCAGTTAGTCATCCCCATGTCGCTGTTCATCGCTGAAGCGAAGCCCGAGAACGGCAGTTACTCGTGCTTCAGCTTCCAGCATCGAAAGCGGACGGCCAAGCAAGAATCCCTCAATGACCGCTCCGCGAACAGGATAGACTTTTGCCCAATGCACGCGTTGTTAAAAGGGCAAATGGGATCATCTTTCAAATTCCAGGGAGAAAGCCAGAATTATGCCCCGCGCCTCGCCTAAGTGGCAAAAGCGCGCGCCATGACGGTTCCCAGTCGCCGTGCGAACTCGGATGGATCGGTTGGGATTTCGCCTTCGACGATCCGTGCCTGATCCAGCAGGAGGTGAGCGGCATCCTTCAGAAGGTCATCGTCACTTGCGCTGTCTGCCTTTGCCCGTTCTGCCAACGTGGTGATGATCGTATGGGTTGGGTTGAGTTCAAGCACGCGCGGCATACCTTGCTCCAATTGACCATGACGTTTGAGCAAGCGCTCTAGATTGACATCCATATCACCGTCATCGGCGATTAGGCAGACCGGGCTGTCCGTTAGGCGTTTGGACGGGCGCACGTCTTTGACTGTCTCGCCCAGTTCCACTTTGATCGCAGCGATGAGGGCGGCGAGATCAGCCTCCTCGGTTTTATCGTCTTCTGCTTTTTCTTCCCCTCCTTTAATCTGATCTAGATCCGCAGCACCGCGAGTGATGGACTTGAGAGGCTTGCCGTCGAACTCGGTGATGTGCTGGAGCCAGAACTCGTCTACGTGGTCTGACAGAAGCAGCACCTCTACGCCTTTGGCCTTGAAGCCCTCCAAATGGGGCGACTGCGCGAGTTTCTCAGCGTTCTCGCCCGCGATGTAGAAGATCGCCTCTTGCCCCTCTTTCATACGGGACACGTAGTCGGCAAGGCTGGTCAGGGTGTCCTGACCGGTGGAGGCGAAGCGGCAGACCTCAAGAATGCGGTCACGTAAAGCCGGATCTTCGACCAAGCCCTCTTTCAATACCGCGCCAAAGCTACCCCAGAACTTCGCATACTCCTCCGGTGCCTTAGCAGCCTTTTTCTTCAGCTCGCCGAGAACCTTCTTTGTAACCTGGGATTTGATTTTGGCGAGTTTCGGATCGGTCTGAAGCATCTCACGCGAGACGTTCAGCGAGAGGTCCTGGCTATCCACAACCCCGCGCAGGAAACGCAAGTAGGCCGGGAGCAAGTCCTTTGTTGTCTCTGAGATGAAGACGCGGTTCACGTAAAGCTTCACATGGCTTTTGCGATCAGCGTCGAAGAGATCGAAAGGCTGGACAGTGGGCACAAATAGCAGGCTGGTGTGATTGAGTGTCCCCTCCACCTTGTTGTGCATCACATGCCAGGGCTCATCGAAAGCATGGGAGCTGTGGCGATAGAACTCGGTATACTGCTCTTCTGTGATGTCTTTCGCCGGACGGGTCCAGAGCGCTTCGGCGGCGTTGAGCGTTTCCTCCCCCAGTTTCACAGGGAAACTGATGTGCTCGGAATACGTTTTGATAATGTGTCGAATACGGGCTTCTTCAGCGAATTCCTTGGCGTCTTTCTTGAGGTGCAGGGTGACTGTGGTGCCGCTGGTGTCCCGCTGCGCAGCCTCAATCGTGAAAGCACCTTTGCCGTCGGAGGACCAGAGCCAGGCCTCAGCCTCGCCGGCCTTGCGGGTCAACACGTCGACTTTGGCAGCCACCATAAAGGCCGAGTAGAAACCTACACCAAACTGGCCGATTAGACCTGGGGCGTCTTTTTGGTCAGCTTTGAGCGCCTCAATGAAAGCGCCAGTACCGGACTTCGCGATTGTTCCAAGCGTCTCCAAAAGGTCAGCATGGTTCATTCCAATGCCGTTGTCGGAGATAGACAGCGTCTTGGCTTTCGTGTCGAATTCAAGGGCTATTGCGAAATCCTGTGATGGTGACAGGCTCGCATCCGTCAGGGCTGCATAGCGCAACTTGTCACAGGCATCAGAGGCGTTAGAGACGAGCTCCCGTAGAAACACTTCGCGGTTGGAGTATAGCGAACCGGCAACAATCTCCAAAAGTTGACCGACTTCTGTTTGAAAGGAAAACGTTTCTTTCTCGATGGTCTCTGCCATTTGAACCTCCTCATCTCGACTTCGGCGCTGATTTAAGCCCTTTCGGTGCAGGTTTCAACGCGTGGCCTCTTATCCCCGGGGAAAGCTCTCCCGAAACCAGTCTAAACCGCGACCTGAGGCGGCGAACAGCTAGAAAATCTGCTCTGTTTTTTGCGCGCCAACTCCTTCGAAGCGAGATAGGCAGTTGGGCGGCTGCTCCTGATCAGCGACGGGCCGGAGGCACCACGCAAGCTGATCAGGCCAGAAGCGCTCGAGCGCGCCTTTGGCACCGGCACCGAGCGCGTTCTCTATCAGCCGGATCATTGGCGGATGATCGACGATGGCTGGTTCATGAACGACGACCTCTACGAGCCCAGCGATGGTGAGGGTGCCGCGTTTTACATCTGGCAGGCCAACTACAGGCCTGAGATCGAGGCGCATGACCTTCTCTTCGCTCTGTTCCAGGACGATATCACCGGACCCT
>NZ_JBVCWP010000277.1:0-5064 GCF_057460485.1 Boseongicola sp. | reverse complement strand
AGCGATTGATTTTGGTCACTGTGCAATTTTTAATCATCAGCGCAGTGTTGCGTGAAGCGCTCCTCGGAAAGCGGCGTCGAGTAAGACGGATTCAGATAGGGCACAAAGGTGCTCTTACTGGGTAATTGGGCGAAACTACTGTTGGAAATGGCGGAAAACAGGACCCGGTAGATATTGGCCAGATTGAAAGTCTCATCCTTGTATTTTTCGAATGCATCGCGAATTTCGGGGACATTCGAATAGACTGCAAGAAAGGTCGTCATCCTTTCGACAATGCAGCTGTTTTCGACATGTTCGTGATCGAGGTATGCGCCGGCGCCGTGATCACCGTGAACGAATACCACGATCGGTTCGTCGCGTGGCAGGGCGGCCAACTGGCGGACCAGCGCGTTCTCTGCATAGCCCGCCATGTCGCGGTAGCCCTCGATATATTTCGCACGCCGCGATGCGGACCCGCGAACGTAATGAGATCCATCGGCGATATTGTGCGAAATAACTTGCCGGGGCGCGCCATCCGGTGTCATCGAAAACGGCGGATGCGGTGCGAGCACATGTTGGTAATAATAGAAAGGTGCCTGCAATTTCGAATAGTTGCCAGGATCGAACGCCGCCCGCAGCCGGTCATTGCGAACTTTGAGCACAAGGCTCGGGAACGGCACGAAACTGATCTCCATATTGGTCAGGGAAAACGGTGACCATGGCGTTACCTGCAGGGCATCATCCAGGTCCAGGCCGGCGATGCCGCTGTTGGAATATGCAAAGTGGTAACCGGCCCGCCGCAGTGCCTTCTGGACGTTGCCGTTCGTCACGGTCGCGGCGAGGTCACGTCGGAAATACCGCACGCTCTCGGTCTTCTCCGGGACCTCGACATAACCGCCCGACATCACAGAGGCCATGGCGAACAGCGTCTGATTATAGGGCGTGACGACGTAGTTCATCACGACAAAGCCCATTTTCTCCATCGATTGCTGGAACGCCGTGTTGTCGTGCCGGTAGATATCCGCCAGCACCTGCGACGAGGCATAGCCGTCAAGAACTACGTGCACGATTGACGGTTTTACAACCAGTTCCGTCTCGCCGATGTCCGCGTAAGCCGACCCGCGGATTTGGCCGTCGCCAAAGCCCTCCAAACCGGATAGAAAATATATACTGAATACCACCACGCCCAGTACATTGCTGACGAACGTCATTTTCTTATGGTCGATACGGCGCTCGGTCACTGTCGTGAAGATCAGCAGTAGCCCGAAGATAATGATCGGGAAGACGACACCGAAACTGGCGAGCATCGAACAGGTAATTAGGGAGAAAATCAGCGAGATGCCACCCCATCGCCGCAGCCGCCAGTAAGCGACGACCATTGCGGCACCGAATGCGACGGCGAGGATCACGGCCAGGCGGGTGGCTTCGGCGAGCGAGAAATCGACGCCGAATCTCTGCCATTGCAGGTAGGGCACAAGGAAGACCAGAAATATCGGCCCGAACGGGAATTGCGCAAATCTTAGCATCGGTCAGGTGCCTCGCTTGTACCAATAGAGCGTACGACCGTCCTTGGTCACCTCACTGGTCTCGACCACGGTGGCATGCTGCGACAACGCCGCCTCGAAGGCCGCTTGTGAATAGAAATGGAAGATGTCCTCGCGCATCGCCAGCATGGTTTTGACCGTCGGATCGCTCTTTGCGACGAATTCGACGATGCCGTTCGGCGCCAACGACGTTATCCAGCCGAGCACCTGCGGCAGCGGAATGTTTTTTCCGATCGCCAGATGGTGGGCGAAGGCAAGCGCCAGCACCGCGTCCGCGTTCGCGCGTTCGAAAAACCCAGGGCGCTCGGATTGCAGCCAACCCTGCGACGGGCTCGGGTTGCTGGCGTCCAGAAACAGCGTCAGCAGGTTCAGCGATTTTCCGGCTGCGCGATGATACGCCTTTTCCAGCGCGATCTGGTCGAAATCGAAACCGATCACCTGCTCTGATCCGGCATTAAGGGCAACCTCGGAAAAGGCGCCGCTGTTGCAACCCAGGTCGAAGGTCAGCTTCGGCTGCACCTTGCGGACAAACTTGTCGATGAAGGCAGCCTTCTGGCTGTTCTCGATATCCTCATAGGTGTTCTGCTCCGCGTAGGCACCCCATACCGTGGCCGATCCGCCCTTGGGCTCCAGCGCATTGACCCAGCCGCGAAGCTGAGTCAGCAGGCCCCTATAGGCGGACCTTGGTAACCCCTTGCGTTCGGAAATGGATTTGGTGGTCTTGCCGCTTTGCGATTGCACCCCGCGCTGTAGGCGGGCCGGCAGGACGACATGCGCCAGAATTTTCACCGAAAGCTTGTGGCGGGGCCGCAACAACATTGCCAGCTCCTCGGTTGTGACACCTTCCTGGGTGCCGCGGAACCAAGCGTTGTGGGCAATACCAAGCTTGGCGCGCAGCAGCAAAGGGTTCAGGAACTGTTCACAGAACTGCCGGTGGCCGAACCAATACGCTCCGTCGGTGTAGGGCTTGAATGACAGGTGATCTATGAAGACCGGACGGCTACCGATAAACTGAACATTGTAAGCACTCGCGTCCGACAGGGCGACGTCTGCAGCCAGCGCCTCGATCGCGATATCGAGATACAGGAGCGCGGCACGTTTCAACTGCGGAAAAGACCATTCGTAAGGAAACGACACGTAGCTGAGCCGAGGATGCTCGAGCAAACAAACCGCGTCGGGAAAACGCGCCGAAATCTCGGGATCCTGCACGATTTCAAATGGCAACAACGCACCGCTGGCGACCATGCGATCCAGAAAGCCAGTTTTCCGGACCGCTTCAAACGCCTCTATGCCAAATCGGGTGACGCTCCGAAAAATGCCTCCGTCGAAATCGTAAACGTGTCCTGCAGGATCCCGAAAGGATCCCGGTAATGGGGCCACATTTTTCATTCATTCTCGGCTTCGGATTCGGTTGCGTCTTTGCCCGTGATGCGCCGGAAAAACTGCTTGAAGCGCGCCCAATACATGGTGCCGAACGCGAGCACGGCAGCGATGCTGCCAATAATCGACTGGAGAATGATGCTACCTGTTCCCGGATCGAGGTAGGCATATGCTGGGCTGGACATGCCGATTGTGAGAGAGACAGCCGCACCGCAAATTACAACAAAAAAAATAATCAAATCGGTCATACCAATGCTTTCTTGAGCCCTAAAATACGATTTAGTATGTTCATTTATCTATCAAGATAAGAGTGTAAGTAAACCATAAATATCGATTGGATCCGTCAGACGATCTTTGTTTGAGAGGGGCAAATCGGGCAACTGGCGTCGCCGGATGACAAAATAAAGCCACTTTTGATATTTCAAAACCAGTTCCCACATCATCCGCCTCGCGGTGATGTTGTAGGTCCGTTTCCCGCTGACCTCGCCATTATTCCTCGAGAAATGAACGTCCGCTTTGGGCTCATAACGGACCCTTGCCACAAAGCTCAGCCTTGGGCAGCTACGGTTCACTCATGGCAGCTGCTTGCCCCTCATCATCGACGGCCCCAACCGTTGCCCCACCCGCCAAAAGCCTGCAAATTACGCGTTGGCGTTCTTACCGTAGGTTCGAATCCTACGACCCCAGCGACACAGCCCCCCGTTTCCCAAATTAATAAGGTCGGACCAAGTCAGTGGGGTAAGATCGGGACAGCAGCATAATGCTGTATCTCGAGCCTGAATTGATAGCTACCGACCAGAACGACCCGGCAATATGCTGCTCCTAGGTCAATTCCACATTCCACCCAGCCAGAAATTATCAACCCCGGGGCATGAAACCGGCCGATAATTTTTGCATTCCGATGAACCTGATGTAGTTTCGGCTTCACAAAGAAGCTGTTGATGGGCGTAGTGAATGAAGGTTGGACCGCGTAATCTTATCACAGATGTACAGGGCCTGCTCGTCGGCAACGCTCAAGATGCAAGACTGAAGTCCGGCTGCACCGTCCTGGTGGGCAGCAGGCCCTTCACGGCTGCGGTGCACACAATGGGTGGAGCGCCCGGCACACGCGAAACCGACTTGCTGGCTCCCGACAAACTGGTGCAGAAAGTGGATGCTCTGGTTTTGTCCGGCGGATCCGCATTCGGCCTTGATGCTGCCTCGGGCGTGTGTGACGCGTTGGCCCGGTCAGGGCGCGGGTTCAAGGTTGGCGATGCAACTGTGCCAATTGTTCCGGCGGCGATCCTGTTTGATCTATCGAACGGCGGCGAAAAAGACTGGTCCGTAAATCCCTACAATTCACTTGGGCGATCAGCATTGGAAAACGCGTCCCGCGAATTCGAACTCGGCAGTTTCGGGGCGGGCACGGGCGCAACGACAAAGGACCTGAAAGGCGGCCTTGGCTCTGCTTCACTTGTACTCGGCACCGGCATAACGGTCGGGGCACTGGTGGCGGTAAACGCCGCGGGTTCAGTGGTCCATCAGGGACAAAAGCATTTCTGGGCTGCACCGTTTGAAGTCGGCGATGAGTACGGCGGCGCTGGACCTGCACTTAGATTTGATCCTTTGAACGACCAGCTTACCAAGGGATCTGCAATTCCGGGTACAAACACAACCATCGCTATCGTTGCTACGGATGCCAGGCTGACACAGGCCGAAGCCACGAGACTGGCCATTGCGGCACATGATGGAATGGCGCGCGCAATCGTTCCATCCCATACGCTGTTCGATGGCGATCTGATCTTTGCCGCTGCGACCGGAGAGAAACCCCTGACCGATCCTCATGATGACCTGATGGCACTTGGGCATGCGGCAGCTGCCTGCTTGACCCGCGCCATAGCGCGCGGCGTTTACAATGCGTCCGCGTCTTCTGGTGACACAGTGCCGACCTGGAACGAGAAGTGGGGAGGAACGTAGATATTTGCGCAAATGTCGCGATCGGCCACCGCAAATCCAAGAGGCCAATCGAACAATGTCCTTTCGGGCTGCCGAAAGGCGAAAAGAAGCGAATAATTCTATACCTCAAACCCACAGGAACCCGGCTGCGGATATCTTACATATTGAGGCTCAGGCGTTCTAATTGAAAAACTTGAAAGCTCACCGGCGAGAGCCTGTGCCAATT
>NZ_JBVCWP010000276.1:0-5064 GCF_057460485.1 Boseongicola sp. | reverse complement strand
TTGACAAGCTAACATATGCGGCAAATCTTGCAAACGTAGCCCCTGTAGAGAATGCGCCCGGATATACTTTCGAGCAGGCGGATATATGCGATCGCGCAGCCCTCGACCGCGTTTTCGAAACACACCGCCCTGACATTGTCATGCACCTTGCGGCCGAAAGCCACGTGGACCGTTCAATTGATGGCCCCGCAGCTTTTGTCGAAACCAACATTACCGGCACCTATTCATTGCTTGAGGCTTCGCGCGCATTTTGGACTGATGCCGGGCGACCGGACACCTTTCGCTTCCACCATATTTCGACCGACGAGGTGTTCGGCAGCCTTGGTGCGACGGGCCAATTCAAAGAAACCACACCTTACGACCCACGCAGCCCCTATTCAGCCTCGAAAGCTGCGTCAGATCATCTTGTGCGGGCATGGCACGAAACCTACGGCCTGCCAGTGGTCCTGTCGAACTGCTCGAATAACTATGGCCCGTTTCATTTCCCCGAAAAGCTCGTCCCCGTGGTCATCCTGAACGCGCTGCACAAAAAGCGAATTCCGCTTTATGGCGACGGACAGAACGTGCGAGACTGGCTGTTCGTAGAGGATCACGCCGACGCCCTTATGACAGTTGCCACGAAGGGCGAAAACGGCCGAAGTTATAATATCGGCGGCGAGGCCGAGGCTACCAACTTAGAAATTGTTCGGATGATTTGCGCGCTTTTGGACGCGCGACGCCCAAGCAGCGTACCGAATGAAACTCTGATCACCTTTGTTGATGACCGCCCGGGGCATGATCTGCGATACGCAATTGATCCGTCGCGTATTCGCGACGAACTTGGATGGCAACCGTCCGTCACCCTAGAACAGGGGCTTGCCCGCACAGTCGACTGGTATCTTGCCAATGAAGACTGGTGGCGCCCACTTCTTGAACGTCAGGCCCTCGGACAACGCCTGGGGACAGCAGATTGAAGGTCGCTCTTTTTGGCCAGACGGGACAGGTCGCAACAGAAGTCCGACGCCGTTCGCCGGACGGTGTAAACGTTGTTGCGATTGGCCGCGATCGCGCGGATTTCTCGTCGCCCGAAATGGTCGCAGCCACCGTGTCTTCTCTTAATGCGGACGTGATCATAAACGCCGTTGCTTACACCGCGGTCGACAAAGCCGAACGCGAACCTGACACAGCAGACCTCGTCAATCACCTTTCCGTCGCCGCCCTTGCTGATGCCGCAACAATGCGTCAAATCCCATTGGTCCACATTTCCACCGACTACGTTTTCGACGGTTCAGGTCGCAACGCCTGGCAACCCGGTGCACCAAAAGCACCCTTGGGGGTATACGGCGTCACAAAGCTGGCCGGCGAGGAAGCCATCCGTTCCAGCGGCGGCGCGCATGTAATTTTACGCACGTCCTGGGTGTTCAGTGCACAAGGGGCTAACTTCGTCAAAACCATGCTCCGGCTTGGAACAGAACGCGATCAACTCTCGGTCGTCTCGGACCAAATCGGGGGTCCAACGCCAGCCTCTGCGATTGCCGACGCCGTGTTTGCGATCAGTCGCGCGCTAACTGAAGGTCAACCGGGCGGAACGTATCACTTCAGCGGAACGCCGGAGGTTAGCTGGGCGATCTTTGCGCGCGAAATCTTTCAACAGTCGGATCTCAATGTTGACGTCACTGATATTCTTACCGCAGACTACCCCACGCCTGCAAAGCGCCCCTTGAATTCACGGCTTGATTGCGAAAGCCTGACCCACGACTTCGGTATTCGACGCCCGGACTGGCGCAACGAATTGGCAAATGTGTTGAAGGACCTTGGTGCGACATGACCAAACGTAAGGGCATTATCCTCGCCGGTGGCTCGGGAACACGACTTTATCCAATCACGCTTGGCGTATCGAAGCAGCTTCTTCCGATCTACGACAAGCCGATGATTTACTATCCACTTAGCGTGTTGATGCTTGCAGAGATCCAAGAGATCGCGATCATAACCACGCCAGAAGATCAGGTTCAGTTTCAACGACTTATGGGTGACGGATCACGTTGGGGGCTGGATCTCACGTGGATCACGCAACCATCTCCGGATGGCCTCGCGCAGGCCTATTTATTGACGCGAAACTTCTTGGACGGCGCGCCATCCGCGATGGTTCTTGGCGACAATATCTTCTTTGGCCACGCACTTCCGGACATTTTGAAGCGCGCCGATGAGAAGACCAACGGTGGCACAGTATTCGGCTACCGCGTTGCCGACCCCGAACGCTACGGTGTGCTTGATTTCGATGGCGAAAGGGTTCGTGGCATCATTGAAAAGCCGTCCACCCCCCCTTCCAACTACGCTGTCACGGGGCTCTATTTCTTGGATGGAAGCGCCCCCGAGCGGGCCGCAAAAGTCAAACCGTCCCCCCGTGGTGAACTCGAGATCACCACCCTCCTCGAGTCTTACCTCGACGACGATATCTTGTCTGTCGAGCGGATGGGCCGTGGCTATGCCTGGTTAGACACCGGCACCCATGCATCTCTTTTGGATGCTGGAAACTTCGTGCGCACCTTGCAAGAGCGGCAAGGCCTTCAGACCGGCTCACCCGAAGAGATCGCATTCGAAAACGGCTGGATCACCCGCGATGACCTCTTGAACATCGCAAAACCGCTCGGAAAGAACGCCTATGGCGGTTACCTGCGCGGGCTCGCGGATGCCTAAACCTACGCCAAAATTCTTCGATTTTGGGCCTTGGTATCGACACGGTTTCGATATCTAACGCCCAAAAGGTTAAAGGATTGAGTTAATGCGTATTGCAATGATTGGCGCAGGGTACGTGGGCTTGGTATCTGCTGTCTGTTTTTCGGACTTCGGCCACGATGTCATATGCGTAGATAAAGACCCTTCAAAAATCGATCGGCTGAATGCGGGCGAGGTTCCAATCTA
Organism: Boseongicola sp.; assembly: GCF_057460485.1. NCBI lineage: Bacteria > Pseudomonadati > Pseudomonadota > Alphaproteobacteria > Rhodobacterales > Paracoccaceae > Boseongicola > Boseongicola sp. The sequence continues at coordinate 2,163 of NZ_JBVCWP010000276.1, read as the reverse complement.
CGAACCGGGGCTTGATGCGCTTCTTGCAAAAAACGTCGCGGCAGGCCGACTTCAGTTCACGCATGATTTGCCCGCGGCTCTCGAAGCGGCCGATGCCGTGTTTATCGCAGTAGGAACACCAACGCGCAGGGGCGACGGTCACGCTGACCTTAGCTATGTTTATGCCGCCGCTGAAGAAGTCGCGGCAGTTGCCAAAAACTACATGGTAATCGTTACGAAATCGACAGTGCCTATCGGTACCAATCGCGAGATCGGTCGGATCGTGGCTCGGACCAATCCCGACTTGGACTTCGACGTAGCCTCCAATCCAGAGTTTCTGCGCGAAGGGGCTGCTATAGATGACTTCATGCGCCCTGACCGCGTTGTAGTGGGTGTTGAAACCGAGCGTGCCGCAAATGTTATGGCCGAGATATACAGACCGCTTTTCCTGCGCGACTTTCCAATCATTCGAACGGATCTGGAAAGTGCCGAGATGATAAAATACGCGGCCAACGCGTTTTTGGCGACAAAGATCACCTTCATCAACGAAGTGGCTGCTTTGTGCGAAAAGGTCGGAGCAGACGTGAAAGAAGTCTCGAAAGGCATCGGCTTGGATGGTCGCATCGGCAACAAATTTCTGCACGCCGGTCCGGGATATGGTGGGTCGTGTTTTCCAAAGGATACCAAAGCCTTTGCCCGAATTGGTCAAGACGCCTCAAGCCCGATGACCATTGTAGAGTCGGTCATAGCAGTGAACGAACGCGTAAAGCAGCGAATGGTCGGCAAGATGCTTGACCTGTGTGATGGCTCGTTCGCAGATAAAAAGATTCTCGTTTTGGGTGTTACATTCAAACCAAATACGGACGACATGCGCGATGCGCCCGCACTTACTATACTTCCATCTGTTACCGCCGCCGGCGCCGAGGTGCTTGTGGTGGACCCTCAGGGTCGGCGTGAAGGTGAAGCTTTGATGCCAGACGTGATCTGGACGGAAGACTTGTACGCCGCTGCGGAAGGCGCCGACCTGATCGTCATTTTAACTGAGTGGAATGAGTTCCGCGCCCTTGATCTTCAAAGGATCGCGACCGCGATGCGGGCTTCGCGCATGGCAGATCTTCGAAATGTCTACACTGCACAGGATGCCAGAGCCGCTGGCTTTGAGGCTTATGCATCGGTCGGGAGCCATTCTTACATCCAAGACTAGGTGCTGACGCGGTCAGTAGGAGTAGCCGTATCCGTCATCCAGGAAGCGGCATTTGTTCAAGATAACACCGGCAACATTTGTGTATTGCGATACCTCGCGCTCGACTTCATCGACCTGTGCCACAGACGTTGAATCACTGGCAGCGACGATCAACGCAGCATCCACAAGCTTCAGAAACGCGCGCGTTTCATCGCTCACGAGTACCGGAGGCAGGTCGAAAAGCATGACGTCTGGCTGATACGTATCCTGAATATTATCAAGCATCTCGGTCGTTCGCTGCTTTGAAAGAAGCTGCGACGGATCGCGCAAGGGGCGGTTGGTCATTGAGACAATCGTATTCGGGTGCAGACGAACCGCTTGCTCCTCAAACGGAACCTTTCCCTCCAGAACATCGACAAGCCCAGCCTCAGGTTTTGCGCCAAAGAATTTGGCCACCGACGGGCGACGCAGATCAAAGTCAAAGAGCATCCCCCGCACCTCGGGCTGACGCCCGAAACCCGCAATCAGGTTGCACGCGGTAGTTGTTTTCCCCGACCCGGCAACAGCCGAGGTGATCGCGATCCGCGTCCAGTTATTGCGGCGCATCTCCAAAAGAAGCTTGGTGCGCAGAATATCAAAATGCGCGCCCTCAGCAGACGCGTCCGCTGCAAATATTCGTGATTGTTGCAGGCGCCGCGACGTTGGCTCAAAAAGGGGAACCGCTCCCCATACCGAGTCAATCGCTTCGGTTTCTGCCACTTTCAGCGATTTAGCGCGTGCAGAAAGCTCCGGCCTTGTTGCGCGCGTAACCGGTTCGCCCTCGCGCTGTGCGCGTGCCTTGGCCAGTGCTGCCTGAAGTTTTTCCATATCGTGTACCCAAGCCGCCCGCGTTAAAGACCAAATCTTCCCAAGACCCGATCTACGATCAGATCAAGCGGAAGATAAAATGTGTGAACTACCCAAAGGCCGATAGGAATGCCTATCGCAAGCCCGGCAATTAG
>NZ_JBVCWP010000275.1:0-5079 GCF_057460485.1 Boseongicola sp. | reverse complement strand
GGAATGTGCGTAACCAGATCCTCTGCCAGCCGCGACATGGCGGCGCGCAGTTTAACCCCATGCCCCAGCGGCAGAGATACCGCCAATGGCCGGTCAGGATCTGAAAAGTTTTGCAGATACACCCAGTCAGAGGGAACTGGCCTTTGTGCCGCCACTTCTTCGAGCAACCGCAGAACGGTTGAATGTCGCCCACTGCCTTCGGCCCCATAGACGTATAGATTGAAGCGCCGATGCCGCATTTGGGCTGAAAGGCGGATCGCCTCGACTGCCCGCTCTTGCCCTAACGGGCCAATCAGAGGTTCAAGCGAAGCTGTGGTTCTAAATGTCAGCGTCTTAGGATCAACGATGGCGCGCAGCAACTTGATGCTGATCGAGGTGTCGGCCATTAATATCTCCATTATCTTTCTGAAAGCTGCATCTTTTTGAGGCCTCTCGCCGACGACCAAAGTCGCGCAGGATAAGCCACACTGGCAATCCAATTTGGATGTTAGTGTATCGCTGCCTTTCGGTCCATCGGGACAATCAATTCGACCATTTAGGGTTACTGAAAGCATTTTTCGGCGGTGTGAGCGAACGGTGCCGCGCGCCGCGTTGGCCACCACAAGACAAGCCCGCAACACTGTATGATCGCAGCGTTGCGGGGAAAGATTGTTTTAGCCGGGTCACTGGCTCAGAATGGATTTTGTTGCGCGTGGAATTCCCATACGGTGACTTTTCCATCCTTGTCGGCATCGGCGGCTTCATAGCTTGCCTGCGCCTTGGCCATGAACTCTGCCAATATCACGTCGCCGTTGTCATCTGGATCCATCACCTTGAACCGTCCGGCGCGGTTGACATAAAGCCGCTCAACATTTCTGCGGCCCATCGGCGTGACCGAAGGCGCGCTGTCCATATACTCATCTTCACTGATCTGGCCGTCACCATCAGCGTCGAATTGGGCAAACCCGGTGCTGGCATGTCTCGAGGCCTCTGCTGCGCTGACCATCCCATCGCCATCCGTGTCGACCGGGCGCGCCATCATGCCCACGCCGCCACCATAAGGCCCGTAACCATATGGCATCATTTGCATCATATCGTCATTTTCAGAGTCACCTCCCGCCAGAGCGGCCGACCCGGTTGTCAATGCGGCGATGACCGTTGTTGCGGCCATCAGGCCGCGCATCGAAATGTAATTCGACATTTTAGTCTCAATGTTTGTATCGGGGGAGAGGTGCCGATTGACCAGGGTGAGCCGACACCAAAAGGGGTCAGTTTTTACCAGCGCCGCCCGCGTTGCCCGAATCCGGGGCGCAGTCTATGTCCTGAACTTTGGTTTGATCTTTGTCCTGGTCCTGAATAGCGCAATCTTGCAGACGATCACGGTCCCTCAAAAGGGCGGTGCAAGCATCCGAGGTCACACCATCGCAATCTTTAAGCTGATCTCTAATTCGTCCGTCCTGAATAAAGGTTTCAGGCTGTTCCTCTGACGATCTGAAAGGGTTGGTCGGCTTCCATTTTGAGATGGTTGATCTGACGGAGCCAGATGAACAGCCAGATCAATCGACACAAAACCTTCCTCAGGTGCCTGAGGAGGTCTTGTCCGACAAAACCAGCTTGAGGCGGACTGATCGGTTTCGTAGCGTAGTTGGATGACAAAACACTCCCCATTTCGCTACTTCAAAACAAGCCCTGATATCATCCGCCTGGCGGTGATGATGGACGTTCGCTTTCGCCTTTCACTTCGAAATGTTGAGGACCTATTACATGAACGCGGGATCGAAATCAGCCATGAGACTGTTCGGTTTTGGTGGAATCGCTTTGGGCCGTTTCGACGACGAGAACGGGCGATGTTGCGCTTTCGCCGAATGCGGAGTTTGCAGAAGCTCGTCTCCATTCACGCCTCCGTTTGCAATCATTTCAACCAGGAACGTCACCTTTACTCACGCGACAACTTCAAGCTCAACCGCAGTGCCGCACTGGCTGAGTGGCGTCAGTTGGGCGTGGCATAAGGGGCAGCCTCGCTTTCCTAACGGAGACTGGTTCGCATTTGTCTGACAGCACCACAAATCGAGCTGCCTTTTTGGTAGCATACCGGCGATTACCACGCGCCCGATGCGCGAACGCACCGGTTGTCGCCCTGTGGACCAGCCTAATTTGCCGCCTTTAGCTGCACTTCCATCTCATCAAACGATGCGGGCCAGAATTCCGATAGGAAGGCCACAGAATTCTCTTCTGACTCCTCATAACGGTTCCCATCAGCGTCCTCAGCCCGGCCCATGGTGTATCGAACCTCTGTGCCGTTGTTTGTCTGGGTCAGATGATAGGTCTCAGGAAGGCTGACGCCGGGGCGTGCCGGGTCCAGAATCCGTGTTGAGAAATAGATGAACGGTTCCCAGTCGATGACCGTATAGATGAAATCCGCAAGTGCATGTGCACAATGATAGGTCGACCCATTGCCAACGCGACCCATCAGGTTTTCGGCTGTGACCGTCTTGATATTGTCCATCCAACGCTGCTTGTGCTCGGGGGCAACAAGCGCTTCCCAGACCACCGCGGCGGGCGCGTCAAAATGGCGCCGAAATGTCCATACTCCGTCGTCCTCTTCCATAAAGTGGCGCTCGCGCTCGTGGCGGAACGTTTGCCACGCCTTAGCCAGATCGTAGACTTTCATCGAGACTTCGCCGAAATGCTCGAATTCCTGCGAGAACGGTTCCAGCGCTTTGTGAATGTTCATGGCTTGCGCCGCGGCGTCACTGAACAGGGCATAGCTGTGGATGCCTGTCTTCTCTTTCACATCGGTTTTGGTCATGCGATGGACCAAAATGACGTCTGGCCCCGAAATATCCAAATTCGGTCCCAGCTTCATTTCCTCGAAACGGCCATAATGGGCGATGATCTTAAGATCGAGGTCGCCCGTATTGGCGCAGGCATTACAGGTGCAGGTCGTATTGGCGATGATATCTTGCTGGCGCTGCGCAAACGAATTGTAGAGGTTTTCGCAGATGGCCAGAAAAGTTTCGCCGGAAGGGAACTGCTGTCGGGTCGAATAGGCCAGCACAGCGTCGCCTTCCATTTTCCAGAAATGTAGCGGGTCGCCAATTTGTTCAATAAGCGCTTCCAGCAGGGAATGCAGGATCGCGTTAGCATGATCCATTTCCGAGGATGTCAGAAATTTTGTGTATCCGGTGATGTCTGCGATCAGAAGATAGCCGGTGTGAGTTGTCATAACGCCACCTTTGTTTGCGAGCAGTATCCGAAGACTACGGCGTGATCGCTCCTTTAAGAACCATTATTATCCAATTGAAGCCAGCTGGCGAAGGGGCGAATTCCCAGCGCACCTTCGCAACACCTGGGCGTCTTTCTTGGCTTTGTGGTCATGAGCCACATGTAAATCACCCGATCCCATCCCTAACTCGGCAGCCAAGCACCGCTCTCGTGCCAGAAGCAGCGCCGTTAGTTGGGGAGCGTCGGACGCTTACGATCGACGGCGGGCGGCACTACCTGTGGCGTGCCGTTAAAAATGAAGGCGAGGTTCTGGAAAGTTTGGTCAGGAAGGCGCGGAATCGTAAGGCGGCATTGAAATTTCTAAAGAAAACAACGCGCCGCCGCGGATCCCCGAAAACCTTGCTGACGGACAAACTTCGATCATATGGCGCTGCGATGAAAGTCGTCGGTAACGCTGACCGGCAGGAAACCGGCCGCTCGCTCAAAATTCGGGCTGAGAATTCACACCCGCTGCCTGACAGTGGGTTGCTTGCAAACCATGAAAAGAGGCCATTCCGACGAAGAGAGCGGGCCATGCTTCGATTTAGGCGACTGCGCACCTTGCAGAAATACGTCGCCGTTCATTCCTCCGTTCACAACCATTTCAACCAGGAGCGCAGCGGTATTGTCACGTTAACTCGTCGGTCGGCCCGCCGACGGGTAATTTCCTCGAATGAACAAAATATCCTCCGCACACCATCGATTTCCGCAATCAATAATCCAGAGGGAGGTCTGGCTCTACTTTCGCTTCCCGTTGAGCTTTCGAGATATTGAGAAGTGCTGGCCGAACGCGGGATCGATTTTAGTTATGAAACGACCCGCCGATGGGTCTTGAAATTCGGCCCGGTGATTGCCGCCAACGTCAAATCCCGCAGGGATCGACCTTCGGGAACCTGGCATCTTGATGAAGTGTTTGTCCGAATTGGTCGCAGACGGACATATCTGTAGCGAGCCGTTGCCGACGAAGGTGAGGTTCTTGAAGCCCTCGCTCAATTTCGCCGAAACAAACGCGCGCACCTTAGAGGTATGAGGAAACTACTTAAAAAGCAGGGTTACATTCCGAATCAATTCGTCACCGGCAAACCAAGGTCTTTTTCCGCCGCCCTGCGTGATTTGGGGCTGGCGCACATCCACGTCACAGGTGGCAGATTAAACAATAGATTTGAATTTTAACATCAACCAACGCGTCGGCGCGAGCGCCAAATGGCTCGGTTCAAATCACCCGGATCAATGCAGCGTTTTCTGCTCACACACGACGCCATCCACAACCATTTCAATTTGCGGCGTCATCTGATCTCGCGACGAACACTCCAACAAACGCGTGCCTTAGAGCTCGCTGAGTGGCGTGAGATTGTCGCTGCTTAATCTTGGATTTCTAGAACTAATCAGGTCTGCGAGTATTAATGTGACAATCCCACCGGGCATTTTCCAAGTCGAACAAGGGTGAAAAGAACGAAGCGATGCACAAGCTGTTCAACGATCCAGAGCATCAAAAAATGTGCGGCGTGACAGCCGAACAGAAAGCACGAATCGAGGCTTGGGTGCCCGACTGCTTCTAACTGATCCTCGTGTTGAGGTGGACTTGGCCCCCGCTTGCGCGGGGCTTCTTTTTGCTATCGCATGGCGATATGCGCATGCATTATGCCAGCATCATTATTATGCTGATAGCATCATTCGAGAGGATATTTACCGATGAGCCAAATGACCGTGCGCAACATACCCGATAACGACTATGAAGCCTTGAAACGTGTCGCCGCACGGAACAAACGCAGCGCGGAGGCCGAGGTTCGCCTAGCTATTGCACAGCTTGTTCGGATTGAGACCGGTACAGGGTTT
>NZ_JBVCWP010000274.1:0-5112 GCF_057460485.1 Boseongicola sp. | reverse complement strand
GTGGGCAGAAAAAGACAGCCGGGAGCTTTGGTGCCGTAACGTGCTGGCCGTCGCATTCCAACGCTTTCCAGTGAAAGAATGGCGGTTGGAGTATCCTGCCGGGTTTCCCTTGGACGAGCTCGCCAGTCTGGTCAGCGAGATATTGGATCGCACGGATATCGAGCCTGAATGCAGCGCCGGCAACTGCCTCCGTGCGGGAGTTCGCATTCATTCCGGCACCGCCTGCGTTGATGGTTCGATCGCGGCGATAGTGGCAGACCAGCAAAGAAACAGTGCCAAATTTCTAAGCCTTCTGCTGACGACGAGACAGGACGACACATCATGAACATCGCCTCTATCCTCTCCGTTGCCGGCCCTGTGGTTAAGGCAATGCGCCATGGTCCGATGAGTATGGGCGAGGCGGTTCGTATCGGCCCGAACGATTTGTTGGGCGAGGTCGTTCGCTTGACGGATTCCGGCTGCACGATCCAGATTTACGACGACACGACCGGACTGCGCCCCGGGGACACCATCAAAGGCTCCGGGCAGCCTTTGTCGGTCAAGCTGGGACCGGGGCTGTTGGGCAATATTTTCGATGGTCTTCTGCGACCACTCAAGCCCGATCCCGAGATCGTCCGTTATGATTTCGAACCTTTGGTGGAAAAGGGCGATTCTTTGCGTGCCGGAATGCGGTTCGCTACGGTTTCTGGAGCGGCGAACCAGCAGTTTGCAATCGTGCCACCGCATATTGCCCAAGCCGTGGTTTCCAGCATTGCCAAAGGCACATTCGCAGACGACCAGACTGTCTGCACCGTCACCACGCCAGATGGCGCAAACATCGACCTGACCCTGAGCCATAGCTGGCCGGTGCGGGTAACGCGCCCGGTACGCAAGCGCCTTCCATCGAACACAATGATGGTGACCGGTCAGCGTATACTGGATGCGATGTTCCCTGTTTCGCGTGGCGGGCGTGCCGCTATTCCCGGCGGCTTCGGAACCGGTAAAACAGTATTGCAGGAAACGCTGGCAAAATGGTGCGATGCGGATGTCATTATATATGTTGGCTGTGGAGAGCGCGGCAACGAGATGGCCGAAGTGCTGCACGAATTTCCGGAACTGATTGATCCGCGCACCGAGCGGCCGCTTATGGAACGCACGGTGATCATCGCCAACACATCGAACATGCCGGTCGCCGCACGCGAGGCCTCGATCTATACCGGTGTGACGGTGGGAGAATATTTCCGCGATCAGGGCTTCAATGTCACGTTAATGGCCGACAGCACCAGCCGATGGGCGGAAGCGCTGCGCGAAGTGTCTGGTCGTTTGGGCGAATTGCCAGGCGAAGGCGGTTACCCTGCCTATCTAAGTTCACGGCTGTCGGAGTTTTACGAGCGTGCGGCACGCGTGGAGACCCTGGATGGCGCCGATGCATCGCTCACCTTGATCGGGGCCGTCAGCCCACCCGCCGGAGATTTTTCCGAGCCGGTGACAAGCCATACCAAGCGCTATGTGCGATGTTTTTGGGGGCTGGACAGGGGGCGTGCGCAGGCGCGCTTTTATCCGGCGATTCACCCGCTGCAATCCTATTCCGAAGACGCGGACAACCTGCAAGCCTGGTGGACCAAGCATGGCAATCCTAATTGGCAGGAACAACGCGAGAGAATTCTCGTCTTGCTGGAGGAACAGGCAAAACTGGAACGCATGGCCAGGATCGTTGGAAAAGATGCCCTTCCTCCCAGCCAACAGCTCGCGTTGCTTTGTGCAGGCCTCGTCGACGAGGCCTTTCTGCGACAGTCAGCTTTTTCGGAGGTGGATAGATACTGTTCGCCCGAACGCCAGACCGCGATGCTGCAGATTTTGCTGGAGTTCTTTGATCTTGCTGCTTCAGCGGTGGAGGCCGGCGTCGAGACCGCCGACATCGCGAGCACCGCCTCTTTTCGGCGTCTTTCGCGCATGGGAGAAGAGATTGGCGAAGGCCGGATTGCAAATTTTCAAACGCTTATCCGCCAGATGGAACAGGATCTGACCACATTGAAAATGGAGGTTGGCAATGCTGTTTGAATTGCGGTCCGACAAAAACGTTACCGCGATCGAGGGGCCGCTGCTGTTCCTGAAACGAAATGTGGAAGTGGGCCTGAATGAATCCATCGAAGTCTCGATCGAGGGTGGCGCACCACGGCTTGGCCGGATTGTCGCGCTGGACGAAGAACAGATCATCGTCGAAATGCTGGAGGACTCCAGCGGATTGCGGGTCGAGGACGTGCGTGTGCACTTTTTCGGCGAACCGATGAAAATGGCTTTGGGGCCGGGTATGCTCGGTCGCGTGTTTGACGGGATGGGCCGCCCGCGCGATGCAGGGGCGCCAATAGCGGCGCGAATGGAAAAACGCATCGATGTCGCCGTGATTAATCCGGCGGTGCGTGGTCTGCCACAGGATTTCATTTCGACCGGCGTATCCTCAATCGATATTTTGAATTCGCTGGTTCGTGGGCAGAAACTGCCGATATTTTCCGCTGGAGGATTGCCGCATGATCGCCTCGCGACGGCCATCGCACAATCGGCAAGGTTGCATTCGCGTGACGGCAAGGACTCTGATGAAGGTTTTGCGGTGGTTTTCGCCGGCATTGGTATTTCGCATGACAGCGCTGAATCCTTCCGCCGCGCGATGGAGGTTTCCGGTGCTCTGGAACACACCGCGATGTTCCTGAATCTCGCCAGTGAACCCTCGGCCCAGCGGCTGCTGACGCCCCGTTTCGCATTAACGGCTGCGGAGTATCTGGCATTCGAAGAGGATCGCCATGTTCTGGTGATCCTTACCGATATGACCAACTATTGCGAAGCCCTGCGCGAGGTCTCGGCCAGTCGCGGCGAAATTCCGTCGCGGAAAGGCTATCCGGGCTTCATGTATTCCGACCTCGCGACCATCTATGAACGCGCGGGCTGGATTCAAGGCAAGAAGGGAACGCTGACGCAATTGCCGATCCTGACCATGCCTGCCGATGATATCAGCCACCCGATCCCGGATATCACCGGTTATATCACCGAAGGCCAGATCGTACTGGACCGGGAGTTGGCCCACAGGGGCGTCTACCCACCAGTCAATGTACTATCCAGCCTGTCGCGATTGATGGATCAGGGGATCGGCGAAGGCTTTACACACGCGGATCATCCGGCACTGGCGCAGCAACTCTTTGCCTCCTATGCCAAGGCGGTTCGTGTCAGAATTCTGTCCAGTGTTGTGGGGCGCGACGGGTTGACGGAAACGGACCACACTTATCTTGATTTCGGGGATCGCTTCGAGGATGCCTTTGTAAGCCAAACGAAGATGCGGACGTTCGAAGAAAGTATGAAGATAGGATTTCAAATCCTCGCCCACTTGCCTGTCGCAGAGCTGTCGCGCCTCAACGACGAACAGTTAGAACGCTACTTCAATTCAGAAGAGACCGAGGAATGAGTGATTTCACCCCGACCCGTGGCGTAGCCCTAATGCTGGCGGAGGAAAAAGACCTAATAAAGACAGGCTTTGAATTCCTCGACGAGAAACGGATATTATTGGCTGCAAACCTCCTGCGCGAACTCAAAGAATGGAAGGAGATATCAGCGGAGTACGAGGTCAATAGCGAACGCGCCGCCCTTGCCTTGAACGGCGCCGTCATGCGTCACGGATTGGAGGGGGTGCAGCTTTACCCTGCGCTAAGCAAGGATGTAGATGCTATGAATCTCAAGACAATGAATTACCTCGGAGTCAAACTGGCCTCCGAGCCCGAACTGGGTTGGTCTGTTGAGCCTGTTGCGGGTGCTGTCGATCCATCCATGCAAGCGGAAGATTGCCGACAAGCCTTTTCAAAGCTTGTGCCTTTAGCTGCGCGGCTGGCGGTCAAGCAGTCCAACATCGCGCGTTTGGTCAAGGAATATCGGGCAACCGAACGTCGAGCACGAGCATTGGAAAACGTGTTGTTGCCCGAAGTCTCGTCTGCCCTTCGTAAAATTACCGACTATCTCGATGAGGCGGACCAGGAAGAAGCTATCCGAATCCGTAGTGCAGCCGGGCAGAACTAGAGCGGTTCGAGCCTGTCAGGGGGTCCTGTCAAATTAAAAGGCCTTGAGGAGGGAAGCGTGCAACAATTGGGTCTCCAATGCGTCCCAAGACCACTATTATCGGCACTGTCAGAAGAAACTGGCTTGAGCCGGGCAGGGTGGATTTGTAGCGTCTGGAAATGACCAAACCTGATCCATTTCGCTATTTCAAAACGAGTCGTGAGATTATCCGCCTGGCGGTGATGCTGTACGTCCGTTTCCCTCTGTCACTTCGCAATGTGGAAGATTTGCTCCACGAACGCGGCATCGATGTCAGCCATGAAGCTGTGACATACTGGTGGCATCGGTTCGGTCCGATGTTTGCAGCGGAGATCCGAAAACGGCGTATTGCCGGAATGAAATCCAGCTAATGGCGGTGGCATCTGGACGAGATGTTCGTGAAGATCAACGGTGAGCGACACTACCTTTGGCGGGCCGTGGATCACGAAGGTGAAATCCTGGAAAGCTTCGTCACAAAGACACGCGACAAGAAAGCTGCGCTAAAATTCCTAAAGAAAGCAATGCGCAAACACGGTCGACCCGAGGAGATCGTCACGGACCGGCTGCGCTCTTACGGTGCGGCGCTTAAGGAGATCGGTGCAGCAGGCCGGCAAGAAACGGGCCGCTGGTTGAACAACCGCGCCGAGAATTCACATCTGCCGTTTCGACGACGGGAGAGGGCGATGCTCCGTTTCAGGCGCATGCGAAGTCTGCAGAAATTCGCCGCTGTCTAGGCTTCAATTTACAATCTGTTCAATTCAGAAAGAAGCCTCCACTCACGACCCAATTTCGAGCTCAACCGCGCCGCCGCTCTTGCCGAGTGGCGTGGTCTCTGCGCTGGATAAGGGGTAGCATCACTGTCCTTGCAGAGACTGGTTCGCATTTGTCTGACAGCACCTGCGCGGCGGGTGGGTGCGGCAGGCGGCGCGTCTGGGCGCCCAGGCCGCCCCAAAAATGGGATGTGCAGTCACTTGGATTTCAATCGACCTTACCTCGTGAAATAGGTGGTCCGGTGGTCCCGCGATCAAGGCAGGCGTGTTGGATAAATCCTTGGAG
>NZ_JBVCWP010000273.1:0-5123 GCF_057460485.1 Boseongicola sp. | reverse complement strand
GTCTAACACGGAAGGCGTCTCAGGAAGAGCGTTTGTTTTCTATCGAAAAAAAACCCGACCTGAGCCAGGTTGGGTAGTTTTCCGGCGTGTGAAGACGAGAGCCAATGCTTGTAGGCAGCAGTTACTTCCGAAAGTGAGGCGCAGATCGGCTACGCGCCGGAGCGCAGACGCCAGATCCACGTTGTGCAATCCCGGCGGAACAGCAGAAGTCTGCGGCGGGCAGTTTCGCGCTACGAGATTGAAGAGAATGCTCTCGGAGAGTTGTGAGGAAGCGACGCTGCTCACACAAGCCCGGTGAAAGTTCATGGCGCAGGTACCAGTCAGATGCCAAGCAAAGAGCTTGCCTCCCATCCAGCACATGCCGCGCAACGTCCGGAGCCAAGAAGGAGATGTAGATCATCGACGGCGCGCGTCGTTTGGAAGTCCCTTCAGAAAATGTGAGGGTGATTTGCCGCGCAGGTGGCCAATCTGAACCGCAAGGCCGCGAAGAAGAAAATCCTTCTTTGGCTATATCCAATAGTGGCGATGTTTGGAAATTTCAGATGACGTTCGATTGTGAAGTAATTGTAAATAAACGTAATAGTGAAAGAATAGATCGTTCTGTGGACTGACTAAATTTTGACAGTCTTGCGCAATAGGATCTAAGTCGACAAAAAGCTTTTGATGAGCGATGAAGACTGATGCAGTTTGCCTTGAGATGGCCAGTAGGCGATCAATGCACCGGAAGGTGGTGCAATCCGCGTTACGATTTGCGGCGACGGCGAGGGTGAGTTGTTGTTCATGAGGCTTGACACCGAAGTTGCGTCCCTCAAACCTTTGCCCGTTGCAGGCTATGCGTGATTTTGTGAAAGCGTTTCGGACATTTGCCTTGAGGGTTGTGGCCGCGGGCCTCGGCCGTGGCCTGTTGGCGGGCGCATCCAATGCGGCGCCCTACTTGGGCTTCATGTAGGTGCGGTCGGAGCTTTCATGGTTGTCCAATGGGACGTGCGTCGTGCCTAGTTAAGAAATGGTTAACGCGGCCTTCTAGTATTCACTCATCGGTCTAAACCCTCTGATTTCTATGCGGAAAAGAAATCCAAACGTGCGCCGAAGGCGTTCTCTTAAAAAAAGAACAGTTTCAACTGTTCCTGTTGCTCCCACCAGCTTCAGCTGGTGGATGTTCAGTAGGTTGCGCGGCCCCCGGAGAGGTCGAAAACGCCGGCTGTGGTGAAAGAGTTTTCGGCGCTTGCCAGCCAAGTAATCATGCCGGCGGCTTCTTCGACTTCTAAAAAGCGCTCGCGGGGAATTTTCGAGAGCATATAGGCGATGTGCTCATCGCTCATCTGGTCGAAGATCGGAGTGCGGGCGGCGGCGGGCGTGACGCAGTTTACCGCAATGTCGTGGCCTGCGAGTTCCTTGCCGAGTGATTTCGTGAAGCCAATAACCCCGGCTTTTGACGCGGAGTAGGCGGAGGCGTTGGGATTGCCTTCTTTGCCAGCGATTGAGGCGATGTTGACGATGCGCCCGTAGTTGCGCGCGCGCATGCCCGGAACAACCGCTTTGTTGACGTGAAACGTGCCATTGAGGTTCACGGCACAGATATGGGCGAATGTAGTAACGTCGTAATCTTCAACTGTAGCATTGGGGCCTGCGAGGCCCGCGCTGTTTACCACGATATCGACGGGGCCGAGCGCTGCCTCGGTCGCTTTGAGGGCTGCCTGGACGGAGGACCAGTCGGAAATGTCGGCGGTGATTGCGGTGGCGTTATCGCCTGCATTGAAGACGGCGACGGTTGCGGCGTTCTGGTCGCCGTTCCTGTCCCAGCTGGCGACTTTTGCGCCCGAGGCGAGAAGGCGTGCCGATACAGCTAGGCCGATGCCTTGTGCGCCGCCAGTAACGATAGCTGTTTTGCCAGAAAGATCGTAGGTGTTCATGAGACGTGCCCCCTAATTCCGTTCCTTACGGTTTAGCGGCAGTAGTCGTCAGAGAGAAGCAAAAGTCTCAGCCTAGGAGCGGTTGGCCTTTTCGGCGCCTACGTCGCGTTGCCCAAGGGGTTTGGCAAGATGGGCAATCAGTGAGGCGTTTTTAATATGAACAAACAGCGTAGCCCCCTGCATCCGGCGGTCTTTAATGTGGCGTTCAGCCGGTCGACGGAAGGCGATGACGTTGCTCATAGAACGATTCCCATAACTTCGTTCCTAGATAGACCCCAGATTTGTGACCACGATTGGGCACAAGTAAGGAATAATCACGGTTAATGTTCATGAAGTGTGAACGAGTTCTCTATGGGAGCAGAAGCAGCCAGAGCCAGACCGTAACGATGGATGCAGCCGTGCCCACAAGCACAGATGCGGCAGCGACGCGGCGCGCGCTGCCGTAGAGATTGGCGAAAATGTAGGTGTTGACGCCGGGCGCCATTGCGGCCGTCAGGACGGCAGATCTGAGCGCGTCGCGGTCAAGTTGAAAGAGGGTCGCAAGGCTAAGGGTGATCGCTGGGTGGAGGATGAGAGAAATCACGCAAACCATTGCGATTGTTTTAGAATCACCTTCAGGTTTGTAGCGATGTAGCACGCCTCCGAGGCCGAAAAGTGCGGCCGGAAGGGCGGCAACGACCATGAGGTCAACGGCGTCGATCAGAACACCCGGAAGGGGTAGGCCAGAGAGGTTCACTGCCAGGCCCAGTGCGATACCGATGACCAGCGCGTTGCGGAACATTGAGCGCAGGATTTTGCCCAACAGTATCGCCGGATTGCGGTTATCGGCGCGCGCAATCTCCATCGCAGCGACGCCCAACATATAACAAAAAGGCGCGTGGACGGCGACGATTGCGTAGTTGGCGGACAGTGCATCTGTACCGTAGGCGCGCTCGGTTATGGGCAGGCCGAGGAGGACGGCGTTGGAGAACAGGCAGACAAAGCCAATGGCGACGCTGTCGGACCAATTGCGCCTGAAGATGTACCGCGCACCCAAAGTGCCCGCGGTGAAGCCGACGGTGGCGCCAGTGTAGAACGAGATCAGCAGTTCGGGATCAAATTGTGCCGAGAGGTCGAGGGTCGAAATTGCGCGGAACAAGAGGCAGGGGATGGCGTAGTTTTGGGTGAATTTCATCAGTCCATCGACGCCAGTATCGGGAAACCAGCCTCTCCAGACCGCGAAATAGCCAAAGCCGATAACGAGGAAGACAGGGAGGATAACGTCTAGGAGGGCTTGCACGTTGGTTAATCGTCCAGCTCGATTTTCATACCGTCGAAGGCCGGGGAGATGTGATCCGGGGTTTCGGCGTTGACTTTCGCGTAGTCGAGATCGTTGTGCATGTTGGTGAGAATGGCGCGCTTGGGTCGCACCTGGCCGATCCACTCAAGCGTGCGTTCGAGGTGGGCGTGGGTTGGATGCGGTGTGCGTCTGAGGGCGTCCACGATCCAGACGTCGAGGTTTTGCAATTTTTCCCATGTATCGTCACGAATAGTTGATACATCAGGAAGATAGGCGACATTCTTAATTCGAAATCCGAGGGCGTCTATTGCGCCGTGATCTACCTCGAAGGGGGTGAAGATGATGTCGCCGCCCGGGCCGGAAATTGTGACGTCGCCATCAATTGTGAACATGTCGAGGATTGGCGGATAGGGCGAGCCAGCGGGTTGAGTGAAGGCGTAGCCGAAGCTGCCGTAGAGGCGTTCTTGTGTCGGACCATCGGCCCAGACAGCGACCCGGTTTTTCTGGTTGAAGACGATCATGCGCAAGTCATCAATGCCGTGGACGTGGTCGGCGTGGCCGTGGGTGTAAAGGACGGCATCTAGTGTGCCGACACCGGCCCCGAGAAGCTGGTCGCGCATGTCGGGGGATGTGTCGATAAGGACGCGGGTGGTGCCGTCTTTCGTCTTCCGCTCGACCAAAAGGGAGCAACGGCGGCGGCGGTTTTTGGGGTTGGTTGGATCACAGTCGCCCCAGAGGCCGCCGAGGCGTGGAACGCCTCCGGAAGAGCCGCAGCCCAATATGGTGAAGGTCAGCTTTGCCATTGGGCGGCTTTCGTGAAGAGGCGGTCAAAGTTTGCTTCGGTTTGTGCCGCGAAGTCTTTGTAATCCATGTTGAAAACCTCGGCGCCGATGCGGGCTGTGTCGGCGACGTAGCTCGGTTCGTTGCGCTTGCCCCGGTTAGGGGGTGGCGCAAGGTAAGGAGCATCGGTTTCGACGAGGATACGATCAACGGGCGCGGCGGCGAAGATATCGCGGAGGCCCTGGCTTTTGGGGAAGGCTGTGATGCCGGACATGGAAAGGTAAAACCCGAGATCAAGGGCGGCTTGGGCGAGGGCGGCAGACGAGGAAAAGCAATGCATGACGCAGGTGTAGGCGTCTTTTGCGTGCTCCTCGGACAGGATCGCGGTCATATCGTCGTCGGCGGCACGGGCGTGGACGATGAGGGGCAGGCCGGTTTGGCGGGCGGCTTCGATGTGAATGCGCAAGGATTGCGCTTGGATGTCCTTGCTTTCAACCGTGTAGTGATAGTCGAGACCGGTTTCGCCGATGCCGACACACTTGGGGTGTTCGGCGACCGCGAGGAGGTCTTCAACGCTGACCAGCGGTTCGTCCGCGACGGACATCGGGTGCGTGCCAGCGGCGAAGAAAACTTCGTTGTGGGACTCGGCGAGAGCTTGGACCGGCGGCAGGGATATGAGTTTTGTGCAGATCGTCACCATGCGCCTAATGCCACGGGCTTTGGCGCGCGCAAGAAGGTCGTCGATTTCGCCGTCGAATTGCGGAAAGTCGAGATGGCAATGGCTGTCGGTCAGCGGGATGTCGGGGCCGGGTTCAGACATGGGTTTCGTATCGATGCTTTGGGGCGAAGGGTCAAGGACGCGACGCGGTCTCGTTGATCTTGAGGAAGGCGTCGAGGATCAGGCTTTGGGCATCCACGTTGACTGCGCGACCGTGGCCGATGCGCTGGGACAGGTTTTGTTGGAGGCTGGCCCATTTGCGCGCCGCGCGGGCGTTGGGGGCGAGGCGGGCCATAACCTGGGGTTCGTCTGTGGTAATGGGAGTTTCTGGTGTGAGGCCGGTTCCGGTGCGGGCCATGCGGGCGAGCGCGAGGTCGAGCAATATCAGGGCAACGTTTAGGCGGTCGATCTGACCCCGCTGCGTAACGTGCTC